>JAEUIK010000243.1 GCA_016793185.1 Planctomycetaceae bacterium
GCCCGTCGGGCAGCTACCTGCCTCACGCATTGCCGCGCAAGTGCCGAACGGCGGGCAGCCCCGGCCGGCCGCGGGCCCCTTGTCGCAGATGCCAGTTGGCGTCCCGGTGGCTCCGGCGACAGCTCGGCTACTGCCCCCGACCGTTCCGCGACAGCCGGTTGTGGCGCCGATTTCGGTTCCGCCGCCGCGGCCGGCAGGACCTGTGACTCCGTTGCCGAACTCTCCCGCGGCTCGAGCCTTCAGGCCGCCAGTGCAGCCCGTCCCGACGAGCAAGCTGCTGACGTCCGCCGTGGGACCGCAAGGGACGGCCGTTAATCTGGCCGCTCCCAGGGTCAACCCACCCGTGGGAGTCGGCGCACCCGTGGCCGCGCCGATGATGCCAGCTCCTGTGGGCCAACCGCCGGCGATGTTGCCCGCCAGCGACGGTGCGCGCCCTTTACCAGCAGCGGGAAATCTGCAGCGTGCGCCCGCGGCAGGATTGCCACTGCCGCCAGGGCCCGCCGGAGGCACTCCCAAGAAGCCGCAACCGACCGTGGTTCCGGTTACGCACCTCGCGCCGGTGACGCCCGTCCGTTAGGCGGCACCTCGCTTAGCTCTTGATCGCGATCCCCAACCGCTCGATGCGGTGGATGAGGATGTTGAAGTTATTCTCGCGGAGGTAGTTCAACACCGCGTCACGGGCGCCTTGCATCGAGCCGAAATCGTCGAGCACGAGGACGCCGCCCGGCACGAGGCGCGGGTAGAGGTGCACTAGGGCGTGGTAGGTTGAATCGTGGAAGTCGGTGTCGAGCCGCAAGAGCGCGAGCCGCTCGGGGGCGGCCTGCGGGAGCGTCTCCTCGACCATGCCCTTGATAAAGTGCATCTTCTCGCGCGGATAGCCGGTGCGAAACATGTTCTCCTGCACGATGTCGATCCCGGCACAGAGCGCTCCCTTGGGAATCGTGCTCTTGCCGTCGAGAAAGACGTCCTTTTCGGTCGAGTCGGGCATACCCTCATAAGTGTCGAACAAGTGCAGGTGCCGGCTCGTGTCGCCATCCTTCAGCAACGTGAGTGCGCAGATCATCGAGCTGCCGCCGCGCCATACGCCGCACTCGGCAATGTCGCCGGGGATCTTCGCCCGGGTCAGGTAGTCGACCGCGTTATAGAGCGCATACTGCTTCTCGACAGAAGTCAGCGTGGCCTCCTTGACTTGCGGGCGGATCTGCGCGAAACCCGGCTCGAAGTCGAACGGCAGGAAGCGCTCGTCGGGGCGTCCCGGCACGGCGCCGGCCGGAGCGAGTACCCCGAGGTTCTCGAGCTCCTCAAACCAGGCGAGCGCCTCGTCATTGCTCATAGCGCCGGACTCGGCCAGCTCATCGGCGATCTCGGCCGGGCTTGCGCCCTCCTTGAACCGGAGCAGCGCTTGTACTTTCTCGGTGGTGAGCGGTATCAGGTTTCGATTGATCCACGTTCGTCCGGCGCGGTCCTCGCGCCAGCCAAACAGGTTCCGGTCGAAATCCATCCGGATCTCGAAGTCGGTCGAAAGTTGCATGCGCGCCGCGGACGTGACCTTCATCGTGTGCTCCACATAGGTGAATTCGTTGGGCGTTGTATGGATGCGGTTGAGTTCGTTGCCGGCGGACCGCCGCTCGGCTCGCCGTTTAGGGCAGCCACGACCAGACCTCGACCAGGAAGAATCGCTTGATCGGTCGCCAGAGGGCATTCCAGAAGTAGTCTTCGCCAACCACCACGCGGGCTTCGCCGGTCATTCCCACCAGGAGGTTCGGTGCGGGATTGTCGAAGTTGGCGACGACCTTCACATAACGGTTATCGGACTCGTGAAAGCGCACCTGCTCCTGCCGCGTTTCGCGATCGGTGCGATACGGCTCGATGACGAGCTGCGCTTTGTCGCTGGCGGTGAAGGCGAGATGGTCGACCTGGCCGGTGGTGAGATCTCCGTACTGGCCCCAGAGGCGAATCTTAACTGCCTGGCCCGGCTTGACGGACTCGGCCGCCGACTCGTCGGCGAGAATCTCGAGCTGCAACGACGAAAGATCGCGCACCACCGCGATCAAATCGCCTGGTGAAACGGTCTGGCCCACGCGCAGGTTCACCCCCGGGGTGGAAACGGTTCCCGCCATGGTGCTGCGAATCTCGCGGAGCGGGATGCGATCTTCTTGCAGCTTGAGCGCGGCTTTCGCCTTATCCAGGAGTGCTTGTGCGGCATCGATCGTCTCGTCACGATGGCCCGAACGGAGCTTGCGCTCTTCCTCCTCGGCGGCGATCAGCATGGCCTTGGCTGAGTTGCGACTGCTGAGGGCTTTTTCCATGGTGTTGAGAGCGCCGGCCTGGCTGGCGACGAGTCCCTCCTGACGCTTGTGCTCGGCTTCCCAGAAGGCGACCTGGCTGCGCCACAACTCGGCCATGTGCTCGGCCTTGGTAATGTCCTCGGCCCGCGCGCCACTTTGCAGTTGCTTCAGATTGGCTTCGGCATAGGCGACGTCGGCCTGGGCCTCGGCCAGTCGCGCATTGGCGTCGCGCGCCGCCAGCAAGGCGATCGTCTGGCCCGGCACAACCTGGTCTCCCTCGCTCACGAGGATTTCGGCAATCTCATCCTGCAACTGCGAACGAATCGCCACCTCGCGCCCCGTGACGACGCGGCACTGTCCGCCGACCTCGTGCTGGTAAGGAAGAAAGCCCGCGGCCACGATCCCCGAGAGCAGCAGCAACCGCAGCGGCCAGCGCAGAAACCACGCACCGCCGTAACGGATCGCTCCCCAGAGCCGGGCAAAAAGGCCGCGTCGAGAGGGGACGCGCGGCGGTTCGCTGGGGCCGGGCTGCCAGATTCGCGTGTCAGTCGCCATCGTAAGATACCTCGTCGTTTTCGCCGCGCTCCACCGAGCGCCGCGGAGGGTCACCGGCTTCGCGCCGGCCGGCTCCAGTCCCATCGATCCCCCCAACCCATTCCGATCAGGCGCCACAGGGGTGTCAAGTAGGCGCGGTTCCACCACACCACGAATATCGCCATCACCGCGGCTCCCACGGAGCCCCAGTAGGATGTGAGCATATAACTGCCACCGACGAGCAGCACCAGGTCGGCGGCCAGATGGACCGCGTAGTGCGCCAGGCCGTAGATCCGCAGCCAGAACCGCTCCCGGTCGGTCAGCGGTTCCGGCGACGTGTTGAGCAGCAGCCAGGCCTTGGTTTCTTCGATCGCCCTGCTATGTAGCTTCCAGTCGTCCACGGCCGCCGCCAGGGCCCAATGCGCGCTGCTTTGCACCGAGAAGGGGTTGCATTGCCAGAGGGTCACGATGATCGCCGGAATAATCATGAAGGCCCAGAAGTAATGGGCGTCGTTCGAGCGGCTCCCTGCGCGCCAGCAAATCGTGTAGATCGTTCCCAGCGTGAGGGGTACGAGAACTCCCACCGCAATCTGCGTCCGCCGCCCGC
>JAEUIK010000121.1 GCA_016793185.1 Planctomycetaceae bacterium
GCACCGCCTTTGTGCTGCGCTACCGGCTGGCGCCGCGCTATCGGCATCCGGCGCCGATGCAGGACGTGCAGCGCGCCGTGCGGCTGATTCGCGCCCGGGCCCAAGAGTGGAAAGTCGATCCGCGGCGCGTGGCGATCATCGGTTTTTCGGCCGGCGGGCACCTCGCCTCGACGGCGGCCACGCACTTCGACTCGGGCCAGACCGACGCGTCGGACCCGATCGACCAGCAGAGCTGCCGGCCCGACCTGGCGATCTTGTGCTATCCGGTCATCGCCATGGCGACCGAGTACGCGCATGCCGGTTCACGCAATAACCTGTTCGGACCCAACCCGGATCCCAAGCTGGTGGAAGAGTTCTCGAACGAGCGCCGGGTAACGCCGCAAACACCGCCGACGTTTCTGTTCCACACGACGCCCGACAAGGCCGTCGTCCCCGAGAACAGCATCTTGTTCTATTCCGCCTTGCGCCGGGCAGGCGTGCCGGCCGAGCTGCACATCTATTCGGTGGGACCGCACGGCGTGGGACTCGCGCAAAAGCTGCCCGAGGTCTCGGGCTGGCCGCAGCAATGCGCGGCATGGCTGACGGAAATGGGCGCGTTTCAGCAGAAATAGCGCGCGACCCGGGGCGCCCCCGACGGCTTCACGGAGGATCCTGGCGATGGCCTATCTGATCGGCACCGACGAGGCGGGCTATGGACCCAATCTCGGTCCGCTCGTGATCTCGGCGACGGTCTGGAAGGTCCCCCACCGGGTCGACGAGACGGCCTTTGCCGAGCTCGTCGCGGGGGCGATCGCCCGAGCGATCGACGCGTGCGACGCCGACGCGACGGCGCGGCTGGTGATCGCCGATTCGAAAGAGCTCTACAAGCCGGCGCTGGGGATCCGGCTGCTCGAGCAGCATTTTCTGGCGGCGCTGTCGCTGTGCCACGCGCGCCCCGCCACCTGGCTCGAGTGCTGGCGGCTGCTGGCGCCGGAAGCGTTCGCGGCCCTGACCGCGGCGCCGTGGTTCGCGGACTTCGACGAGCCGCTGCCCTGGGAGGCCGACGCGGACGCGATCGAATGCCTTGCGACGACCGCGGCGGCGGCGCTGGCCGGGGTGGGAGTGGAGCTCGTCGCGGTCCGGGCCCGCGTCGTCTTTCCCGATGAGTTCAACGAGCTGGTCGAGCGTCATCAGTCGAAGGGGGAAGCGCTCTCGTCCGAGACCTTGCGCCTCGCCGCGGCGGCCATCGCCGGGCTCGAGCGCGGACCGATTCGCGTGATCTGCGACAAGCACGGGGGCCGCAACCGTTATGGCCGGCACTTGCAGGAGCAGTTCCCCGACGTGCTGGTCGAGAACTACGGCGAGAGCCGCGAGCAAAGCGTGTATCGCTTTGGCCCTCGCGCGCGGCGCGTGGAATTCTGTTTTCGGGCCCGCGGCGAAGCGATTCTCCCCACTGCGCTCGCCTCGATGTGCTCGAAGTATCTTCGCGAGCTGGCGATGCGGCCGTTCAATCGCTTCTGGTGCCAGCGGGTCCCCGAGCTGCGCCCCACGGCCGGCTACCCGGGGGACGCGCGGCGCTTCAAGGAGGCTATTGCCGTGGCGCAGGCCGATTTGGGAATCGACGACCGAGTTCTCTGGCGGGAGCGCTAGCCCATGATCGTTTACATCGTGCGACACGCCTGGGCCGAGGAGCGCGACTCCGAGCGCTACCCGGACGACAATCTCCGCCCGCTCACGCGCGGCGGCAGCAAACGCTTCGCGCGCGTGGCCCGCAAGCTCGCCAAGCGCGGCGTCGCCCCGACGATCATCGCCACGAGCCCGCTCGTCCGCTGCCGGCAGACGGCCGAAATCTTGGCTGCGCGCATGCCGGGCAACCCCCCGCTCGTCGAACTGGCGGCGCTCGCTCCCAGCTCGCGGCTCGAAACGCTGTTGCGTTGGAACGCCGAGCAGGCTCAGCACGCCGAAGTGGCCTGGGTCGGCCATGCTCCCGATGTCGAGGAACTGGCCGCGACGCTGATCGGCGACATGCAAGCGCGACTTCGCTTCAATAAAGGATCGGTCGCGGCCATCGAGTGCGCGCCGGGAGAGAGCGGTTTTGGCACACTGCTCTGGCTGGCCACGGCCCGGCTGCTGGGGTGCTGATTCGCCCCCCCGGGCGGCCCGGCGATTTTCGGTCCCGAACCTTGAATCGATAATAATTATCGATATAGTTTCAGCGGGCAAATTTCGCTCCGCCGACTCAACGCTTTCCCACCCCGCCGGCACGATTCGCAATCGGTTGCGAGGATCATGAGGTACACCCGGATGAACCAGTTACGCTGCTCGCTCTTCGCTTCTTCGCTCTTGGGTCTGTTGCTGGGGAGCGCCGTCGGTTGCGCTCCGCCGCCGAAGGAGCCTCCTGCCGAATCCGCGGAAGCGAAACCGGCCGAACCGGCCGCCCCTGCGCCCGCCGCCGAGGCGCAGCCGGCAGAAGCAACCACCGAGGCGCCGCAGCAGGAAGAACCGAAGGCCGCAGAAGCGAAGCCGGCCGAACCGAAGGCCGAGGAACCGAAGGCTGCGGAGCCCAAACCTGCCGATCCGCAGGCCGCCGCTCCGGCAAGTGCTCCGGCCGAGCCGGCCGCGACCGAGAAGGTCATGCTGGGCGATCCGTCGCTCACCGCCGGCATTCCGGGCGAAGGCCCTTTGACCCTGGAGCAGATCAAGGCTTTCTTCGACGATCCGAAGAACAACGCCGTGCTCGAGGTGAGCTTGCCTTTGGGGCTCGACAAGGGAGCGGGTCAGATCAAGGGACTCGACAAGAATCCGCTCACCCGGGCCAAGATCGAGCTCGGCCGGCAGTTGTATTTCGACCCGCGTCTCTCGGTCGACGGCACCGTGAGCTGCGCGAGCTGCCATCACCCGGACGAGGGCTGGGGAAAGAAAACGCAGTTTGGCGTCGGCGTCCGCGGCCAGACCGGCAATCGCAACTCGCCGGTGAGCTACAACCGGATCTTGAGCGACGCCCAATTCTGGGATGGCCGCGCTGATTCGCTCGAAGCCCAGGCGGTTGGCCCGATCGCCAACCCGATCGAAATGGCCAACACGCACGAAAAGGTCGTCGCCGACCTGCAAGCGCACGAAGGCTATCGTTACGAGTTCGAGAAAGTTTTTGGCAAGCTCGATATCGACGCGGTGGGGCAGGCGATCGCCGCCTTCGAGCGGTCGATCGTGACGGCCCCCTCGCCGTACGACTACGAAGAAAAGCTCAAGGCTTACGAAGGGCAGGATCTCGAGTCGCTCAAGGAGGACGATCCCGACCTGTACGCTGAATACGAGAAGGACAAAGCCGCGGCCGACGCCCATCCCATGAGCGAATCGGCCAAGAACGGCATGAAGATCTTCTTCAGCGACAAGGGCTCGTGCACCGCCTGCCACGTGGGTCCCAACCTCTCGGACGAGAAGTACCACAACCTGGGAGTCGGCATGCAAGCCGCCGAGCCCGATCTCGGCCGCTTCACCGTGACCCAGGATGAAAAGGACAAGGGGGCGTTCAAGACCCCGACGATCCGCAACGTGGCGACCTCGCCCCCGTACATGCACGACGGCAGCCAGGGGACGCTGGCTGAAGTGGTCGAGTGGTACGACAAGGGAGGCCATCCCAATCCGCACCTGAGCGACAAGATCAAGCCGCTCAAGCTCACCGAGCAGGAGAAGAAGGATCTCGTGGCCTTCATGGAAGCCTGCACCGGCGAGTTCCCGAAGATCGCCACCGATCGGCTGCCGCAGTAGGTCGCGTCCGACCGGCGTCGCCCACAGGCGATCGCGCGCAGGATTTCAACTGTCCAGTCGCGTTCGAGCCCCGGTTCCCCGCCGTGTCGGGGCGCCGGGCGATTCGGCCGCGGTGCCGCTTGGGCCTCCCGGCGCGCAGCGGGCGCGGGCGGGTCGCCTTGTTGGCTCGGGACCTCTGTCCTAAGATTGAGCTACCGGCAGGCGAACGTCGCCCGCCCCGAATGCTCGACCCCTCCGGCGCCCACCACTGCCATGCGTTTGGACGACCGCGACGACATCTACCAGGATCACGTGCTGGCTCACTACGAAGAGCCTTTCCACCGCGGCCATTGTCCGCGCGCCACGCACGCCCACGAGGACGATAATCCGCTGTGCGGCGACCGGGTGCGGATCGAGCTCGAGGTCGACGACGCGGGGCAGGTGCAGTCGGCCTATTTCGACGGGCAGGGGTGTTGCATCAGCCAGGCGGCCGCTTCGATGTTGTGTGAGCGCTGCGAAGGGTGCCACATCGACGAGCTCCGCAAGTTCACGGCTCCCGAGATGCTCAAGCTGTTCGGCGCGCCGTTGACTCCGAACCGCCAGAAGTGCTGCCTGCTCGGCTGGCGGGTGATTCAGTCGGCCCTGTTTTCGCCGCTCGCCGCGTCGTCGGAATCGGCGAGCGAGCAGGCGAGCGCCTAGTTAGGTAGCCATCGCCGTGAATGCTCTCCGCTCGGCCGCTGCCGCGCCGCTGCTCGATCCGCTGGCGCTGCGAGCCGATTTTCCGATCCTGCAGCCCGGCGCCAGCCCTGGACCCGAGCTGGTGTTTCTCGACAACGGCGCTTCGACCCAGCGTCCGCGGCAGGTGCTCGACGCGATGACGCGCGTCTACGAGCATTCTTATGCCAACGTCCACCGCGGCATCCATCGGCTGAGCGAGGAGTGCACCGAGCTGTACGAGCAGGCGCGCGGGCGCGTGCAGCGCTTCGTGAACGCCGCCGAGCGCGAGGAGATCATCTTCACGCGCGGGACGACCGAGTCGCTGAACCTGGTCGCCCGCAGTTGGGGCGAAGTCAACTTGCGCCCCGGTGACGAGATCCTGCTCACGCTGCTGGAGCACCACGCGAATATCGTTCCCTGGCAACAGGCGGCCGCCCGTACCGGCGCGGTCATTCGCTGGGTTCCGCTGACCGACGACGGCCGGCTCGACCTGGCGAAGTTCAGCGAGCTGCTTGGCCCCCGGACCCGGCTCGTGGCCGTGGCCGCGATCTCCAACGTCCTGGGGACCGTCAATCCGCTCGTCGAGATCGCGCGCCAAACCCACGCAGCGGGAGCGTTGCTCGCGGTGGACGCCGCGCAGAGCGTGCCGCACATGTTGACCGACGTGCAGGAGTTGGGGGCCGACTTCCTGGCCTGCAGCGGCCACAAGATGCTGGGTCCGACCGGGATCGGCGTGCTCTACGCCCGGCGCGCGCTGCTGGAGGCGATGCCCCCGTTCCTCGGCGGCGGCAGCATGATTCGCCGCGTCACGCTCGAGGGCTTCGAGCCAGCCGAGCTCCCCAGCAAGTTCGAGGCCGGCACGCCCCCGATCGTCGAAGCGATCGGTCTCGGCGCCGCCATCGAGTATCTCGAACGGGTGGGCCTCGCGGCCATTCACGCGCACGAATTGCGACTCACGCAGGAGGCGCATGCATTGCTCGGCCAGATCGAGGGGCTGCGGATCCTGGGGCCCGCCCCCGAGCATAAAGGGGGGATCGTGAGCTTCGTGGTCGATGGCCTGCATCCCCACGACGCCGCGCAGCTCTTGGACCGCGACGGCATCGCCGTTCGCGCCGGCCACCATTGCGCGATGCCGTTGCACCAGCACCTGGGGATTCCGGCCAGCACGCGGGCGAGCTTCTATCTCTACAACACGCTCGACGAAGTCGCGCGGCTCGCCGCCTCGATTGCCGCCGCCCGAGCGCGATTCAAACGCCGCTAGACCGCGACCATGGGCCTTGCGGACCGCGGAGGGTGGTCACTTACTCGATCCACCCGCCGCCGAGCACGCGGTCGCCGGCGTAACAGACGGCGGCCTGGCCCGGCGCGACGCCGGGTTGCGGCTCGTCGAACTCGGCGCGAAACCGCCCTCCGCCGAGCGGCAGAACGCGAGCATGCGCCGGCGGCGTCTTGTAGCGAATCTTGACCTCGCACGTGAACGGCGCGCGCGGCTCGTCGATCAGCCAGTTGGCGTTGGCGGCGGTCAGCTCGCTGCGGCCCAGCTCCGCGCGTGTCCCGATCACCACGCGCCGCGCCTCGGGCTCGAGGCGCACCACGTAGCGCGGCTCGCCCAGCGCGACTTGCAGCCCCTTGCGCTGGCCGACCGTAAACTGCTCGATGCCCGAGTGCTGGCCGACGACCACGTTGTCGGTGGTGACGATCTCGCCCGAGCGGTCGTCCTCCTGCCCGCTGCGGCGGTGGACGAAGCCGGCGTAATCGTTGTCGGTGACGAAGCAGATCTCCTGGCTGTCGCGCTTGTCGGCCACGCGCAGGCCAAGCTGCTGGGCGATCGCGCGGATCGCCGACTTGCGATAATCGCCGACGGGCAGCAGCACGCGCGCGAGCAAATCGCGATTCAGACCAAACAGGACGTAACTCTGATCCTTGCCGTCGTCGAGACCGCGCGTTAGGGCAGGGGGGGCGCCGGCCTTAGCACTGGGGATCAAGCGGGCGTAGTGCCCGGTCGCGATGAAGTCGGCGCCGATGCTGTCGGCGTAGTCGGCGAGCTTGCCGAACTTGAGCCAGTTGTTGCAGACGACGCAGGGGTTGGGAGTCCGGCCGCTGGTATACTCGTCGACGAAGTAATCCATGATCCGGCCGAACTCGGCCGCGAAGTCGAGCGCATAAAAAGGAATCTCGAGCAGGGCCGCCACGCGGCGGGCGTCGGCCGCGTCGCTGGCGCTGCAGCAGCCTTGCTTGTGGGGGTTGGCCGCCGGAGTCGGGGCCACGATGATTGGGAGCTGCGAACTCGGCTTGTCGCCGCTGGCGCACACCGCGGGCGAGGCCTCGCCATGCCGCATGAAGACGCCGATCACCTCGTGGCCCGCCTCGCGCAGGAGATGCGCCGCGACACTGCTGTCGACGCCCCCCGACATGGCTAGGACCACTCGCGCCACGCTGCTTCCACCTTCGTCACCGGGTTCCGCGGGCGGCTCGAGCCAGCTCGAGCCGACTCTCCCAGTCTAGGCGGAATCGGCTGGCGCCGACAGGAGCGGGCCTTACCGCAGCTTCGTCGTGCCCCCCGTGGCAGGCAATTCGCGCTGGCCGCGGGCGATGTATTCCGGCGGATCGAACGAGTGGGCTGGGGTCTGCTCCTCGAGCGCTCCCCCCGCGGCGGGTTCCTTCCCACGGCGGAAGTAGCCGCGCATCCGGGCGAACCAGCTCGGTTTGGCCTCTTGCGGTTCAAGCTCGATGACCGTGGTCGAGGTCTCGTCGGAGGTCAGACTGTCGGAGTTCGCCGGCAGCTGGGCCAGGGCCCGCTCGCGGCGTGACTCGAGCTGTTCCTGTTCCGCGTTCCACTCGTCAAACTCGGCGTCCCCCGACTGCGGATTCGCGCGGGGCACCGAGACAGGAGTACGTGGCGGCTCGACGGCAATCGCCTCGGTCGGCGGCGCGGGGGGATGCCAGAGCTCGGTCGACTGGTCGTACCCGACGGTCAGGTCCACCGGACCTGGGCCTTGCAGAGGCGTGCCGACCGCCGCGACCACGGGCGTCGTTTCCGGCGCGACCGTCGTTCCCGCCGGGAACGCAGGGCCAGGACGCCCCACTTCGATCACCGGCATGTCGTTCCGCGGCGCGTCGTGCGGAGCTTGCGCAGCCTGAGCAGTCGTTGTGCCGGCGCTCTGTGCGGCCACATCCGTCGCCGGCGCCGCCGGCGCTGCCGGGATGGCGGCCGGAACTTCGAGCGGGGCGGTGCTCGGCGTGCCCGCGCTAGCGCTCGTGGGACCATTCGTTGTCGGCTCGATCGTCGGCGCGGTCGCGACTTGCGACGGTGCCGGAGTCGAAGGCGCTGAGTTAGTCGGTGCCGGCGTCGACTGTGGCGGAGTCGGCAGGGAGGGCTGCGACGCGGCCATCGTCGTCTCGACCGCGGGATTCGCTGTCGCGATTTCGGTGCTGGCGGCGGGCTCGAGCCACGGCATCGCTTCGCGACCCGTTGTGGGATTCGCTTGCAAGTCGATCTGGGCCAGCAGTTCCTGTTGACCCCCTAAGTGCAGTTGCTGGCGAAATTGCTCGGCGGCGAGACTCGGGTCGACCTCGAAGCGCGGCGCCGCCCACGAACCGCGACAGACCGCTTGGATCTTGAAGTCGCCGAGCCGGGCCAGGCCAGTCGCCCAATGGTCGCCGCGGATGCCGGCCAGCTTGTGTTGTCCCATCGCGTGGCAGGCCAGGTCGCGCCCGTGGATTAGCAGCGGCATTTCGAAGCCGTCTCCGTCGGCCCAGCCCAGACCGGTGAGCGACACCTGGCCGCCGTCGAGGGCCAACGCCTGCTGGCGCGTGGTGTTCGAGAGTTGGCGGGCCACCGACAGGTTCCGGGCGTCGATCCGCATGGTCCAGCGCGGGCGTCCGAGGTGCGGGGCGTACTCGGCCAGCAAACGCATCCCGCAGTTGGGGGCGTCAATTGCCAGGCGGGCTGCCGCCGGCCCGGTGCCAGCCTCGTTGCTCAAGTTCTCGGCTTGCAGCGTGGCGCCGTTGCCGAGCTGCCAACTCGGGTCGAGATCCTCGACACGCATGCTGGCCACGGCGATTGTCGGCAGCGGACGTCCCAAGCCGGAGCGCG
>JAEUIK010000138.1 GCA_016793185.1 Planctomycetaceae bacterium
TGCGGATGAGTTCGTAGCGCGCGACGGCGCGCAACCGCAAACGAGACTTCTGCAAGTGAACGACTGTCCTCATTCGAACTCCTGGTTCAGGCTGGCGACTTTGCGGCTCTGGGCGAATTCCTGACTATTTCGCAGACCACGCGCGCAACGGCGCTGCGTCCCTACTTCTCGTTCCAATAGATCCGCACGTTATGCGTGGCGCGACCGACAGCGACGATGTCGGCGCGGCCGTCGCCGTTGAGATCGCCGGCGACCGCGTCTTCGATCGCGACTCCCCCCGGGTCGACGAGTTGCCGTTTCCATTCCTGGCCGAGCGGATCCTGCGGATCGTAGATGCGGAGGCCCGACCGCGCGGTGTCGCTCTTGTTGTCGCGCACGCCGACGATAAGCTCCTCGGCCGGGTCGTCGTCGAGGTTCGCGCACCACACGGCGTGACCCCAGGCCAGCTCGTCGTCGATGACGTGGCGCTGCCAGAGATTGGGGAGCTGCGGGGAACTCGCCGCGGGCGGTGGCGTATAGACCACGACCTGAAAGCCATGCCAGGGTTCGATCGTCGCCAAATAGGTCCGACGACCGGCGAGGCTTCCCTGCTTGATCTCGCTCGCGCCGCGATTGGGCGATGTTTCTTGATTGCCGGCGCCGATGCGCTGCGCGGCCCAGGAACCGCCTAGCGGATCTTGCGGCAGGGCAGGGGGGCTCAAGAGCGTCACGCCTTCGAAGCTCGCCACCAGGAGGCTCGTGCTCCCCTTGAGTCCGAACTCCGTCGGCCAGAAGTTGTGCGTCACGTGCAGCAAGTCGTTCAGCACGACTGGCTCCCACGGACCCGCCACGGGATCCTGGGGGATGGGGTAGGCCAGGATTCGGACCCCTTGCTCGGAAAAATGGGGGGCCGTCGTGCCTCTTCCCTGGAGCGGAACAACCACGAGCTCCGGCCGGCCGTCCCGCTGCAAGTCGACCCACCGCATCCGATGCACGGTCGGTTCGACGCCGATGGGGTGCACCTGCCACGGATCATCGGGCTTGGCTCCGCGCCGGAGCCATTGAATCGATCCGCTGGTCTTGGTGTCGGCCGGTCGCCAGTCGGCTCCCAGGGCGAAGTCGACCTGCCCGTCGCCGTCGATATCGTGCGGGGCGATGCAGACGTTGTCGCGCTTGGTCCCGCCCGAGATCAGCGTGTGCAGCTTCCAACTCGGATTCTCGAACCAGACGACGCGGTCACTGTCGACGACCACGATATCGGGACGCTGATCCGCGTTCAGATCGACCAGTTGCACGGCGTAACCGACCGTCAGGCTCCGGTCGATCTCTGCAGCGCGGAACCTTGGTTCGCCCGCCGGCGCTAACCCGCCCCCGAGCGGTGCGAGTGCGGCGAGCAAGAACCGGCCGATCCACAGGGCGCGCGGCGCGTCGCACATGCAAGTCTCCCTGAATAGTTCGCTGTGGTCGCTCCCGTCGGTGAACCATCGCCCACGGCAGCCCTAGAATCGTCGCGCACTCAGGGTAGCTAGCCAGGGGGCGGACCGCAAAGTCTCGCGGCAACCGCCCTTCCCAGTGCACTCGAAATGCCTATGATGGGGGGTCACTCGGAACCACCGGGACCGTCGTCCATCAGAGTATCGCGAACGAGGAAACGAACATGGGAATTCGCCCCCGCACGTCGCTGGTCATGAAGCGCAAGGCGCGTCGCTGCCCCAAATGCGGCACCAAGCTGAACAATCAGCGCGTCCGCTGCAAAGTTTGTAATCTGCATCAGCGCGACAAGCGCTAAATCGCTCCCGGCTTCTCGGGGCGCTTGGTGCGCCACTTCCGGCGGCATCTCTCGCCGTGCGCTCCGCTCCCTCGGCCCCTGCGCCGGGTTGCATCATGCCCCGCCTGCTCCCTGCGCGGCCACGTCAGATTTCGATTGCAAATTCTTCCTCAAAGGTAGAAGATCACCCTCGGCGGACCGATCACGGGGGCAACGTCCAGAGCCGGAGCGATGCGGCGCCTGGCTGCCGAGGGATTGGACAAGGCGTATGCAGCTCACGCGCAGTGTCAGCTATGCGATCGGAATCCTGCTGAACGTCGAGCGGGCGCGCTCGGCAGGTCCGGTAACGGCGACGAAGATCGCCCGGCGCGACCAGTTCCCCCCGCGCTTTCTCTATCGCGTGCTGCGGCGCCTGGTCGATGCAGGCATCTTGACGGGAGTCTCCGGGCCCGGCGGCGGTTACGCCTTGGCGCGTCCGGCCAAGAAGATTTCGCTGGCCGAGATCGTCGAGGCGGTTGAGGGCCCCCAAGAGGCGACGGTGCTCGAACCGGTCGCCGCGTTTCACGCGCCAGCCATCAAGCGGATCAACCTGCTCTGCGAGCAAAACGCCGCCGCCTTTCGCCGGGCGCTGAAGTCGACCTCGCTGGCGCAGCTCGGCGCGGCACGGCGGTCGCCGCAAGGTCGCCGCCCGACGAAGCGCAAGCGCTAAGCCGGCGACTCTCGCACTGCGATCCTCCAGTACGCGCGTCCGCTCGGCGCGCCGTCATCCGCACAGCGCAAAAAAAAGGCGGCAGAAAGTCGATCTCGGTCGTGCTGCTCCCGCGGGAGACCGCACAACCAAACGAATCGACCTTCGGCCGCCGTACGGCACGTGGCAACGGACTCCAGCCCGCTGTCCGCTCGCCGCGAGCGCTCAATCAATACTGTTTACTTGACCATGTCCTTGAGGTTCTTCAGGGCGCGAACCTTGACCTTGCTGAAGGCGGGTCGCGCAGCCTGGTCCATCAACTCACCCGGCTTGAACGGGTTGGGCACGCCCTTCTTGGCCGGACGGGCGGGCACCTTCTGCTTGGTGATCTTGACGACGCCGGGGATCGCGAAGACGCCCGGGCCGCGGTTGCCCAGAGCCTTCTTGATTTCGGCAGCCAGCGCTTCGAGCACCTTGGCGACGTCCTTCTTGGCCACGTCGGTCGCTTCCGCGATGTTGGCCAAAACTTCGCTCTTGCTCGGTGCCTTGGCACTCGGCTTCTTCGTTGCGGCTTTCGCCATGGTCGGATTACCCTCCCTGTCTAGGTCTGGTGGATAAAGTAAAAAACCCCAAAAATCACGGCGTTCGCGTGCACGAACGCGATGATTAGAAACAACAACCTCGAAATTGCAAGCCGGAAATGTTAGCCTAACCCCCGGAAAATCACATTTTCCCGCGTCGCGCCCCGCCGACTCCGACGGGATTCTGACGCTGCGGCAGAGCGGCCGATCGCCGGCGAACATCCTGCAAACTGAGGAACCCTAGCTCACGCCCGCGACACGTCGAGTCGGTCGCGCGAGATTTTCGCGCTCCTCCGCTGGTCGGGCCGGATGGCGGCCGAAAAAACCGGTGGTTCCCGTTCTTCCGGTCGCTCCGCGCATCGCCGGGGAGGCCCGGTCAACGACCGCCCACCCCATGGGGGTAGGCTTGGTTGCCATTCCATGACAGCTATCGTAAGATAAAGCGAAGTAGGCGGTTATGGTGGCGAAGCAACGACACCCACGCGCCGCAGCGCGCCGTGGAGCAAGCCCGCAAATTGCTCGCAATCGTTGAACCCGCGATCCCGCTGGTGCAACCAAGACTGTTGGGTCGGCCAGGACTCGTGACCGCGGGGCCCCGTGCTCACGGGGAGGCCGCAAACAGGAGGTTTCGACGACCCCACAGGATGTCCGGCCGAACAAGGATGTTCCGGTCGATCGCGCCGCCACACTTCTCGCTCTCGCCGCACGGATCGTTCAGTATCGCCCGGAGACGAACAATGCATCGACGAGGGTTGCTGGGATGGGGCCCCTTGTGCCTGTTGATGCTCGCGGTTCCGGCACTCCGCTCGTCAGGCGAGGACCCTCCGCCGGCCGCAGAACCGAAGGCCGCTGAACCCAAGGCTGCGGCGCCGGCGGCTCCGGGCAATGCCCAACCCGCGGCTCCCAAGCCGGCCCCGGCGGCGGTACCGGCCGCCAAGGTCCAAGTACTGCAGCAAGGCGTGCGCGGGGGTGCGATTCTCCGCGGTAACGTGGTCCTGAATGCGGGACAGGGTCCGCAATCGCTGGACGAAGTCGCTTCGTTCGCCAAGGACCGCACCACCGAACAGCGTCTGAAGAAAGCCCGCGATCTCCTCGACGAAAAGCGCTACGCCGAGGCAGTCCAGGCCCTGGGATCGATCGTCGAGGCTCCCGAGGATTTCTTCTACCAGCCGCAGCAGGACTCGCCCGTCCATCACAGTCTCAAGGCCGAGGCGCAGCGTCTGATCGGCGCCATGCCGGCGGCCGGGCGGCAATCCTACGAGCTGCAGTTCGGGGCGCGAGCGCAGCAGATGCTCGACGAGGCGCTGGCCAAGCGCGATATCGGCGGCATCACCGAAGTCTCGCGCCGCTTCTTCCATACGGAGGCCGGCTACCGCGCCACCTATCTCCTCGGGCTGCACCATCTCGACCAATCGCGTCCCTTGGCGGCGGCGCTTTGTTTTGTCCGGTTGCGCGAAGTGGGAGCCGCCGCGAATGCCTGGGAGCCGGCGCTCTCCGTCACCCTGGCTGCCTGCTGGAAGCGGGCGGGATTGAACGAGTCCGCACTGCAAACCCTCGCGGCGCTCAAAGAAAAACTGCCCGCTGCGCGCCTGACGCTCGGCGGCGAAGAGGTCCGGCTCTTCGACCGTCCCGACCAGGCCCTGGCCTGGCTCGATCGCCATGTGACCCCTGGCGCCATGCTCAGCTCGACGGTTCACGATGACTGGACCATGTATCGCGGCAATCCTGCGCGCAATGGCACCAGCGCCGGCGGAGTGCCTTTGCTTGAGCCCTCCTGGTGGGTTTCGACGACCGAGGACCCCGGCCTCGAGAAACTCTTCGGACAACTCAGCCAGACCTATCGCGAGAGCAATTTCGTCGCTTTGCCCGCGCTGCATCCGCTGGTCGTCAACGACCTCGTTTTGATGCGCACCGCCACCACGCTGCTGGCCGTCGACTTCAAGACAGGCAAGCGCATGTGGGATGTGCCGATCGACGAGACGCTGGCCGAGTCGCTCGACATCTCGAACTCGCAGCCGCAGATCCCGAATTCGTCGCAGATCATCGCCGGTCTCGACCAGCGGCTATGGGACGACGCCACCTATGGCACCCTGAGCAGCGACGGGGCCTATGTCTTTAGCGTTGAGGACCTGAGCGTCAATATTTTCGCCAACTTGCCGCAGACGCGCATGGTCGTACTGCAAAACGGGCGGCGCCAGCCCCCGCCGGCCTGGCCGCGGAATTTCAACCGGCTCACCGCCCATGAGATTCGGACGGGCAAACTGAAGTGGGAGACGGGAGGACCGCGCGGCGAAGTCGAGCTCGGCAACGCCGGCGCGTTCTTTCTCGGCGCGCCACTCCCGTTGATGGGCTCGGTCTATTGCCTGGCGGAAGTCAACAGCGAGATTCGTCTGTTGGCGCTGGACGCGAAGTCCGGCAAAACCCAATGGACACAGCAGCTGGCGGTCGTCGAGGTCGACGTCCTCCAGGATCCCCAGCGGCGGCTCGCCGGCGTCAGCCCCTCGTACTCGGACGGGATTCTCGTTTGCCCGACCGCGTCGGGCGCCATCATTGCCGTCGACCTCACGACTCGCTCGCTCCTGTGGGGATACCGCTATACCGGCATGCTTCCCAACGCCAACGGCATGATGGGACGGCGCATCTCGGCCATGGTCGTCTATGCCGGGCGCCCCCGAGACGAGACGGATCGCTGGGTCGACTCGAGTCTCACCATCGCCGACGGCAAGGTGCTGGTCACGCCCGTGGAATCGGCCGAACTCCACTGCCTGAATCTGCTCGATGGCTCGCTGGCCTGGAAAATGCCGCGCGGCGAGAACCTCTACGTCGCGGGCGTCCATCAGGGACGCGCGATCCTCGTGGGGCGCAATACGCTGACAGCCATCCAAGTCGCCGATAAGGCGCCTGCCTGGAAGCCCGAGACGATTCAGCTTCCCAGCGGCAGCACGCCCAGCGGGCGGGGATTCCTCTCGGGCGATCACTATTACCTCCCACTCTCGAACGGCGAAGTCGCCGCGATCGATCTCGTCGCCGGCAAGATCACGTCGCGCACCAAGGCCCGTGGCAATCGTGTTCCCGGCAACCTCGTCGCCTACCGCGGCCAGGTTCTGTCGCAAGGCGTCGATCGGATCGAGATCTACCCGCAGCTCGAACCGCTGATGCTGCAGGTGGCCGAAGTTCTCCAACAAAAGCCCGACGACCCGCGGGCCTTGGCCCAGCGCGGCGAGATCCGCCTCTACGAAGGAAAGCTGACGGAGGCCGTGGCCGATTTGCGGCGTTCGTTCGAGCTGCAGTCCGACCCCCACACGCGCGAGCTGCTGGTCGCCGCGCTGTTGGAGGGGCTGTCGACGGACTTCGGAACGTACTTCGCGTCGATCGACGAGCTGGACCGCCTGGCCAGCGAGCCCCGCGAACGCGTGCAACTGTTGCGGCTGATGGCGTCGGGCCTGCAAACGCAAGGGAACCGCCGCGCCGCCTTCGAAGCCTATCTCCGGCTCACGGATCCGGCCCTCGGAGTGCCTGATCTCGATCGCATCGGGCCCAAGTCATCGGCGCGGCGCGACCGTCTGGTGCAAGCCGGACTCAAGTCGCTCGTCGAGGCGAGCGACGCTCCCGAGCGCGCCGCCATCGAAGAGACGATCGGCGCCCGCCTCGCGGCGGCGATCGCTATGCCCGGCCCCACCGCGCTGCGCGATTTCTTACGCTATTTCGGCGGCCTGCCGCACGGGCAGGGTAACTGGGGCGATGAGGTGCGCGAGCCGCTGGCCGAGCGCCTCGCCACCGGTGGCGTCTGGCTCGAGGCCGAGGGGGTACTCCGCGGGCTCGAGCGCTCTCCCCAGGAATCGAAGCGCCGGGCTGCCGTCGCGCGGCTCGCGCAACTGCTCACCCGCGCCGGACGCCCCGACGAGGGGTTGCAGCTCTTCCAACGCTTACAAAACGAGTGGCCCGATGCCGTCTGCATCGATGGCAAGACCGGAAGCCAGTTGGCCGCCGAGGCGCTCGAGCTGCAGCGTTCAGCCACTGTGGTCGCGGTCAATGCTCCGTGGCCAACCGGCGCGATCGAAACGTCCACCAATGATCGGCCCACGCCGCCGGCGCAATACTTTCCCGCGGAATTGCAGGGGAATCGCGATCTCACGGCGGCAGGCTTCACGGTGGAGCTGACGCAAGACCGCCAGTCGATCCTGGGACGCGATGGCAACGGTCTCCCCCGCTGGCGCGTGGCCCTCAGCGATCCGACGGGGCAGCTACCCAACTCCATTAATCCACAAGTGTTGCAAGCCCGCGCCGCCGGTCACCTCGTGATCGTCTCGATGGGGCAACACATCGCCGCGATCGACACACTGGCCGATGCCGGCGCGGGAGTCGCCCGCCTGCTCTGGATGCGCGAGCTGGGCGAGACCCTGCCCGGCGTTCCGATCCAGACCGGGGTGCAGGTCCGCCAGATGGAGCTCCCCTGGGGCCAGCGTCGCAACCTCATTTCGGACGCGTTCGGCCGCAATGTCGGCTGGCTCGGGCCGATCACCGGCAATTACTTTTGCGTGCAGCGCGGGCGGGAATTGCAGGCCTTGGATCCCTTGACCGGCGACCTGCTCTGGACGCGCCAGGACGTGGAGCAAGGGAGCGAAGTCTTCGGCGACGACGAGCTGCTGTTTCTGGTCGCCCCGAACGAAACCGAGGCCACCGTTCTCCGCGGCCTCGACGGCGCCGACCTGGGAAAGCGGCTGGTTCCCCCCGCCAATCATCGAGTCGCTGCCCTCGGCCGGCAACTCGTGGCCTGGGAGTCGGGCGACATGCGCGAGGCGTTCCGCCTGCTGGACCCCTGGAGCGAGGATGAAGTCTGGCGCCGCGAGTTTGCTACTGGCTCGAAGGCCTATCAACTCGGCCAGCAAGTGCTGGCGGTGGTCGAGCCCGAGGGAAAGTTCACCCTCGTGAACCTGAGCGACGGGCGGGTCCTGGTCGAGGCCGCGCTCGAGGCAGAACCGCAACTCTCGGACGTGTATCTGCTGGCCTCGCCCGAGCGCTGGATCCTGTTCACGAATCGGTTCTTCCCCAACCACCAGAACGGCATCTCGATCCATCCGCTCCCCAACGGCTTCAACAACCCGCTGATCAACGGGCTGGCCTACGGCTTCGATCGCCAGACGGGGGCCAAGGTCTGGGGGCCGGTGACGATCGACAAGCAAGGGCTGGCGCTCGAACAGCCCGCCGAGTTGCCGATCATTACGCTGGCCTCGCGGATCTACGAGCGGCGCGCACCGCGCACCGGATCCACCGCGCCGTACACCTCGATTCTCTGCCTCGACAAGCGGAGCGGGCAGATTGCCTACAAAGACCGTTTCGAAGGGCACATCGGCGTGCTCGAAAGTGTCGCGGATCCCGCCAAGCACACGATCGAGCTGAAGCTGCAGAATAAGGGGGTCGTGCTGACCTTCACCGATAAGCCGCCTCCTCCCGCGGAGAAGGGCGAGGCCACCGCAGGGCAAGCCGGGGGCGCCGATGCATCGTCGGCTCCGACCGACGCGCCCGCCGCAGCTCCTCCGGCGGAAGGCAAGCCGGCCGAAGCCCAGCCCGCGGCGCCGCAGCCGGCCCAACCCAAGCCCGAGGTCAACTTCGAGGTTGAACAGTTGTTGATCGAACCTGAGCCGAACTTTGTTCCGCCGCAGGCGGGGCAGGCTGCGCGGCGCGGCGCGGCCGCCGAGTTCCGCGTCTCAACACGAGCACCCCGCGCCCGTCAAACCATGCTGGCGACGACTCGTTAGGAACGGATACACGATGGACCGCCGAGAATTCCTCCAGACATCGAGCCGCTGGTTGACGGCCGCATCGGCGGCCGCCGCGGTCGGCCCCGTTGCCGGATTCATCGCGCCGCGCCGCGCGCTGGCTGAGCCAATCGATCCCAAGACGCAGCGTTCCGTGGCGCGTGGACTGGAATGGATGGCCAATACCCAGTCGCGGCTCGGACATTGGACAGCGAACAACGGTCAGTACCCCACGGCGATGACCGCTCTGGCGGCGATGGCGATGCTGGCGGAGGGTTCGACCGCCACGCAAGGCAAATACGCCGAGAACATCCGCCGCGCCATCGACTACCTCGTCAGCCGCAGCCGGCCCAACGGTCTGATCGGCGATCCCGTCCGCGACAATCGCTACACCTACGGCCACGGCTTCTCGCTGCTCTTCTTGTCGCAGGTGCTGGGCGAGGAAGAGGACGAAGACCGCCGCCAGACCCTGGTCGACGTCTGCACGCGCGGCGTGCAGTTCTCGGGCGAGGCCCAGACCCAAGCCGGTGGTTGGGGTTATGTCAGTGGCAAGGATGGTGGGGAACGCGACGAAGGCTCGACCACCATCACTCAGGTGCAATCGCTGCGGGGGTGCCGCAACGCCGGCATCTCGGTCCCCAAGGAGGTGATCGA
>JAEUIK010000171.1 GCA_016793185.1 Planctomycetaceae bacterium
GGACTCTTGCCGAGCATGGCGGCCGTGCGATCGCGGAAGACACGCTGCCGAAATCGTTGCAACTCGGCGTGTAGCTCGAGTGCCTCCGAGGCAGGAGCGGGAGACGCCTCTCCTGCGGCCTCGGGAGTGAGGAGCGCGAGAATCGGCCCCGCGGTGGAGTCGTGGTGCAAAGGGATGAACTGCACACGCGCGACCAGGCGTCTCGCAGTATCAATCGACGGCACCTGCACGGTCGCCTCGGCGGCGCTTCCCGCAAACGCTTGCGGGGGAGGACAGATCGCCGCGGCGAGCGACTCAAGGGGCTGGGACGTTGACGACGAGTGGTAGCGACAAGTGATTCCGATCAAATCGCTTGCGCTCACGCCGAGCCACTCGGCCAGGGCCCGGTTGGCGAACTCGATCTCGCCCGAGGCCGCGATCAGGGCCAGCGGCCGCGCCACCTCGTCGAGGCGGAGTGCGAGCCGCGTGGCCGGCGGGCGGTTTCGCGACGAGGGCATGGATCTGGCTCGGAGAAGTTTTGATGAATTTTTTCGCGGTGTGACAGCTAGTTGTCACACCCCACTTGTAGGGTAACCGGCCGCACGAACGAAAACCCTGGATCGCAGGAATTATTCGCCGGCCGCAGGGTGGGAGCCAGACGGGCTGGGCCCCGTTGGCACAGGTCTTCCCCGCCGCCGGAAGCCGATCTGGGCCAGAAAATGCGGCGGTCGAGTCACCCTTTATGGTTTACCGGCCTTAAGGGTTCGCCCAAGCTCGGCCGCCGCAGTTTTTTTCCCGGTACCCCCACACAAGCGCCTGGCTGCCAGGCGCCCGGCAGCAGACTCCGACCAGAGATGCGGTCGGGCGGGCAACAGCGAAGTCTCGGCCCGCGCGAGGCTAATCGCCCTGCGTCGCGTGCGCGGCATTCAATGCCGTGCGGGGCTCATCGGCCGGGGCACTGTTTGCGGCGCGGGCTTGCCGGCTCGCCGCCAGCGACTCCTCCCAGAGTGGCCGCGGGGCAAAGCCCAGCCCGATCGTCAGCAACGCGCACGTCACCGCTACCAGCCACGAGCCCGCGCCGCCGGCCGCGGCGGGCGTCCCTTGCGCGGGCCGGAAATAGGCTACCGCAATGACTCGCAGGTAGTAGCCGGCCGAAATCGCCGCATTCAAGGCGCCGATCAGCGCCAACACCACAAACCAGATCTTGATCGACGAGTCCCCGGGCTCGCCGGGAATGGTCAGGGCGCCGAAGAAGAGCCCGAACTTCCCCCAGAACCCGGCCAGCGGGGGAATGCCGGTCAAGCTGAACATCGAGACGCCCAGGCAGGCGGCCATCAGCGGCTGCGTCTTGAAAACGCCTGCGATGTCGTCGAGCGAGTTCACCTGCCGGTCCGGCGCGCCGAGATACGTGAGCGTGGCGAAGGCCCCGAGCGTAGCCACGGTGTAGGCCACCAGATAGAAGAGCATGGCGCCGATGCCATCGAAGCCCTGGACCTCGGGGCGGGTGCTGGTCACAAACCCCACCGCCAGGCCGATCAGCATGTAGCCGACGTTAGCGATCGACGAGTAGGCGAGCATCCGGCGGAGATTTTCCTGCCAGAGGGCCAGTACGTTGCCCACGGTCATCGTCAATGCCGCCAGCACCATGGCCAGCCGCCAGCCGGTCGACTCTTCGCCCGGCATCGCAATGGCCACGATCCGCACCAACGCCACCAGCCCGGCGATTTTGGGAAGCACCGAGAGTACGGCGCCGTTGGCGTAGTTCGTCCCCTGGTAGACGTCGGGGGCGTAAAAATGGAACGGGACCGCCGCGATCTTGAAGCCCAGCCCCGCGAACAGCAGCACCGTGGCCAGCGACCCGACTTCGAGGAACTTGGTCGGCTCAGCCAGCGCCGCGGTCAGGGCCGCGCGGACCTCGACAAGCGACGTCGAACCGCCGACGCCGTAGACGAAACTGAACCCATACAGCATCACCGCCGACGAGAGAATACTGAGGTAGAAGTACTTGGCGGCCGACTCGCGGGCGGCCGAGCTGCCGCGCCCCAGGTACAGCAACACGTATGTGGGAATCGAGATCAATTCGAGCCCCAGGAAGATGAGCACGAGGTCCTGGGCGGCGCCAACGAGCATCGTGCCCGCCACGGTGAGCATCAGCGAGCCGACGTATTCCGGAGCGAGTCGCGGGTCGGCGGAGCGCGACGAGAGCAGGACCAGGAGCAAACCGGCTCCCAAGGCCAGCAGGCTGATGTAGTGCGCCAGTCCGTCGCGTGCCACGGTGGCGCCGGGCTGGAGATCCGCGGGCATGGCGAACAGCGCGGCGCCCGCGGCGACGATCGTGGCCACCGCCACCCAGGTCCAGAGCGCCGGCTTCTGGACGAAGGCTCCCACCACGTACACCAGCGAGGCGACGAGGACCAGGATCACTTCCGGCAGCAAAAATGTCAGCGTGTCAGTCGACACCCGCCACCTCACTTGGTTGCTAAGCGCTGCGGTGGGCCGAGACCGCGGGAAGATTCAGAGGGGACCGCCGAGCCGGAGACTCCGACTCCCCTTGGCGCCGGCCGCGGGCGTTGGCCTGTGCCGGCCGGGTCAGCTCGGGGGGCGCGACCGTCGCGGGGGGCGTGGCCCAGACCGACTCGAACTTCGCCCCGTCGCGGTCGGCCAGCGGATCGATTGCGCCCGCCAACGGCGCCAGGAACGGCTGCGGGTGCAAGCCGATCCAGAAGATCAAGACGATTAACGGCGCCAGGGCCGCGAACTCGCGCCCCGTCAGATCGCGCACGACCGGTTGCTGCCCGTGGTCCGCGTGACCGTGGTCCGTGTGTCCGTGCCCTCCGCCGCTGGGCTCGTGCAGCGGGCCAAAGAACGTCTGCTTCACGAGCCAGAGCATATACCAGGCATTGAGGACGACGCCACTGACGGCCAGGACGGCGATCACCCGCAGTTGCGTTGAGTTTTCCAGCGCGGGGCCCGACCAGCCTCGTTGGTACATTCCCAAGAGCGAGAGGAACTCGCCGGCGAACCCGTTCAATCCGGGCAGCCCGATGCTCGAGAGCGTGAAGATCAGGAAGCACACCGCCAGCTTGGGCAACCGCGTGGTCAGCCCGCCAAAGGCCTTGATCTCGCGCGTGTGATAGCGCTCGTAGATCATCCCGACGACGGCGAACAGTCCGCCGGTCGAGAGTCCGTGATTGAGCATCTGCAGCACGCCCCCTTGCATGCCGACGCGGTTCAACGCGAACAGTCCCAGCATGCAGAAGCCCATGTGGCTGACGCTGGAGTAGGCAATCAACCGCTTCATGTCTTTCTGGGCCAGCGCGATCAGGGCGCCATAGATGATGCCGATCAGCGAGCACCAGAGGATCCAGGGGGTGCAGGCGGCCGTGGCGTCGGGCAAGAGCGGCAGGTTGAACCGCGCGAAGCCGTACGTCCCGATCTTGAGCAACAACCCGGCCAGAATCACGCTGCCAGCCGTCGGCGCCTGCGTGTGCGCCAAGGGGAGCCAGGTGTGCAGTGGGAAGAGCGGCACCTTGATCGCAAACCCGGCAAAG
>JAEUIK010000209.1 GCA_016793185.1 Planctomycetaceae bacterium
GTACAACTCGGTCACCAACCCCAACGGCGCGCTCGATGTGACCGCCCAGGCCAAAGCCGAGGGAGCGCTCGATTACCCGGGCTACGAGTCGTGGTACCGCCTGCCCGGTCCGTCGCTGGGGATGCCTGAAATCATCCCCAACCTCGGCAGCGGCGGCGTCAACTACCTCGACGTCGACCTGGCAAATCCCAGCAATCCCGACTTCCCCCGCGCCAAGCTCAACGGGGTTGGCGAAGAAGTCGACCCGGCGATGATCAAGGTCTGGAACGACGTCCCCGACTACGGCGGGCTGGACGGCGTCCAGTTGATCGACCATCTCAACATGAATTCTCTGGCCTTGGGGCCGGTCAAGCGTTGGGACCTCTTTGTTCCCAACTTTGGACTGTGGAGCAATACGGCGCTCCCCACCAATCTGGCATTCAACACGCTCGGTGCGCCGTGGGGATTGAGCATCGAGGCCAACGCCGGGACCGTCCCGGTCGGCTCGTTCGACCAGATTCCGCTGGGCGACTCGACGCGCGATGGCACGGTCGATGGAGCCGACTACACGGTCTGGGCCGACAACTACTTGAAGACGGCCGCCCTGTGGAAGCACGGCGACTTTAATATCGACGGCCTCGTGGATGGCGCCGACTACACGATTTGGGCCGACCACTACTCCCAAACGATCCCGCTGAGTGCCGCGGCCATGGCCCTGGCCGTGCCCGAGCCGGGATCGATCACGCTGGCCGCGATCGGCGCAGCGTGCTCGGTGGGCGTGTGGGCGCGGCGCCGTCGCCGTTAGGCGGCGCGCCGGGGCAAGCCCTTCGTTGTCGCAGGCCTCGCCGAGGTCGACGAACTTTCAAGAGCGAACTACGGACCGGCGATCCCGGGGGCTACTGGCTCTCGCGGATGAGGCGGCTGGGCAGAGCGCCGACGCCGCCCACTGAAGTGGTCGCGGAAAAGCCCCGTCAGGGAAGTCATGATGATTGTGCGCGCACGAATGAATCGAAAGCCGGCGGCAGGTTTCACCCTCGTCGAACTCCTGGTGGTGATTGCGATTATCGGCATTCTCATCGCCCTCTTACTGCCGGCAGTTAACGCCGCGAGGGAAGCAGCCCGGCGGATGCAGTGCCAGAACCATCTGAAGCAGATCGCCCTCGGGTTTATCAATGCCGAGAGCACGTTCGGCAAGTACCCCGGCGGCGGCTGGGGGCTGGGTTGGACCACTGAACCCAACCGGGGCATCGGTAAGCAGCAACCGGGCAGCTGGCCATTCCAGGTTCTCCCGTTTGTCGAACAGGCGGCGCTCTTCGAAACCGCCAAGGTGCTTCACGGGGGCGATCTGGAAAAGCGAAAGCAAGCGCAGCAGATGCTGCTCGCGTCACCGGTGCCGTTCTTTCATTGCCCCAGCCGACGCTCCGCGGGTCTGTTTCCCCACTATGCGAAGTACAACAACGATTTTCCCTCGATGACCTGGCCGGAGAAATCCGCCAAGACTGACTATGCCGCGTGCGGCGGCGATGTAGCGGCGCTGCTCTTCGGCCTCTCGGGACCTCCTTCCCTCCTGTCCGGCGATACAACCTTCAAATGGAATAATCAGAAGTCCGTCACCCGTTCGATGGGGATCTGCTTTCCACGCAGCGAGGTCCGCATCCGCGATATCAGCGACGGCACGACCAACCAGATTCTCGTCGGAGAGAAATTCCTCCGGATCCAGAACTACGACCAGGGACTGGGAGCGGGCGACGACCAGAACGTCTACGCGGGCTACAACTCGGACACCTGTCGAGCGACAGAGAACCCTCCGGCTCAAGACTACATCGATCCTAACAACAGTGAGATTGGCGACCGCTGGTTTGGCAGCGCGCACACCGGGGGCGCGAATTTCGCCATGTGCGATGGCTCGGTTCGCGTGATCATCTACAGCGTCGACGCTGCCGTCTTCAAGGGGCTCGGCAATCGGATGGATGGACAGCCCGCCGGTACGGGGTTGGACTAATCCACGGCCCAGTTCCTGACGCAACGCCTTGACGGCGTGCGATCCGGGCAGCCCGCCCGCCGCGATGCGGCGCATCTGGTATGCTGACGAAATGCTCTCGGCCGCCGATCATCCGCCGCGCGGCCCGATGGCAAGACACGGGCGCCCCCACGCTGCCGTCACGCATTCCCCGTAGCTGAGCGTTGACCATGAAGAGTCATGCCGACTGGAATGACTGCTACCGCGACGGGAACCTCCCCTGGGACACGGGGCATCCGTCGTCCGAGCTGCAGCGGGTCGTCGGCGCCCACGCGATCCGGCCTGGTCGCGCGCTCGACATCGGCTGTGGGACCGGGACCAACAGCATCTGGCTCGCCCAGCAAGGGTTCGATGTCGTCGGTATCGATGTCGCGCCGCTGGCCGTCGAACGAGCGAAACAGAAGGCCCTTGCCGTGGACGCGAGCGCGCGGTTTGTCGCTGGCGACGTCCTGGCGCTTACGGACCGGGACCTTCGCCCCCACGCAGGTCCGTTCGAGTTCTTCTTCGACCGCGGCTGCTACCATGCGGTCCGCCGCACGGAACCGAATCGGTACGCGGCGGCCGTGGCGCGGCAGTTAGCGCGGGGCGCCCGAGGACTCATTCTAGCCGGCAACGCCCGAGAGCCACACGATCCCGGTCCACCGGTCGTCAGCGAGCAGGAGATTCGCGCCGAGTTGGGTACGCACTTCGAGATTCTCGACCTGCACGAGTTCCGGTTCGACGAGGCCCCGGGCGTGCAGGTGCGGTTCCTGGGCTGGTCTTGCCTGCTCGAGAGACGGTAGCGCTGCGAACCCGCGGGGGGGGGGGGTGGCAACCTTCGATCATCAAGCAGGATCGGCCCGAATGCCCGGTCCCGATCGAGGCCGGACTTTAAGCCGGCCGCTGCCGCAGATGCTGGCTGGCGCCCCATCGGGGTCGGTACTCTGGCAGAGCCAAGTCCTCGACCGCCGCGTCCCATGCGGCCGCAGCTTGGGCGTCGGCGCTCAAGTTCGAAACCGTCAGCGCACGCCCGCGTGCAGACATCCGCAGTCGCGAGGTCTGCTCGACGACAGCAGCGGGAGCGGACCCGGCGGTCGTCCGCTCTTCGATTGCCACTGGCAAGGCGGCCAAAGCCGGGTCGCCGTCTGGCTGCAGGCCGTCGCCGATCATGGCGTGCTGAAGAATCGCCGCGGCCGGAACTGCTGCCGCCAGCGGTTCGCCGCCGGGCAATACCGCAAAATAATGGTCGGCCCAAATCGTATAGTCCGCGCCATCGACGACTCCGTCGCCATTCAGATCCGCGCGATGGTTCGTCAGCGGACCAGTAGGAGCGTAGTGGTCGGCCCACACCGTGTAGTCCGCGCCGTCCACGTTACCGCTGCCATTCCCATCTCCTGGCAACACGTTGAAGCGAAATTGAAATGCTCCGCCAGTCACGCCATTGCCCGAGGGCCCTGCGGCCTGGCCGGTTGTCCATTCGCCATCGAGTTGCTTGTTGAAGTCGTCACGCACGGCGTCGGAGAGGTTGATCAGTAGCTTGTCGCCGTCGATCGGCGCCGTAAGCGTCCAGGTCGCAGTATAGGTCGACGCGTTGTAGGAGAAGCCCGCGATCGCATAGGCGGAGTTCACGCCCGTGAGGGTCAAGTCGCCGCTCGCGACCTGTACATTCTCGGCAAACACGATGGAGATCTGGTTCAGTCCTCCCCAGGGTAGCGGCGTGGTCTGCTGGCTGCCGAAGGGAACGATGTAGCCTGTGGCCCCCCCCAACTGATTGGCCGCCAGGTAGTTCTTGAAGCTGGCGGTCCACTCGGTGGAACCGATGGCCACCTGCGTGACCGTGGGCCCCGCCGCATTGACGACGATTCCCCCGGGTGTCGTCGACATGGCGATCAGGCCCTCGTTGAGGGCGAATGCGTTGTCGGCATTCGGGAGTGTCACGGCGGCCGCGCCACTGGTTGCCGCCGGGTCGACGTGGAACCGAATCGTAAACAAAGTGCCCGAGACAGAGGCGAGAGGAGAGGTCGTGAAGGAGCTGATGACGATCACTCCCAGGCTGTCATTAACGGCTTTGGTCAGCGTCCAACCGTCGAGCAAACCGCCCAGAGAGACGTCCCCCACCGCCGCGTTGAGGCGGGCGGTGTCGTATCGGATCACGAAGTCAATCGCCTGCAGCGTGTCGGCATTGTCGATGGTGATGGGCACGTCGACGGCCGCACCAGGAACTCCAACAGCGCCGCTGCCAATTGTCACGTTCGCGCTCGCATTCAGGCCCGCCAGCGAAGCGTCAGGACTCAGGGCGTCGGCGATCGAGGCGGCGGCCAGCAGCCGGCGGTCCTCGAGCGATTCGCCGGCGAGTCGCCGCCGGAACCTCCGTAGTGAGCCCTCGACCCGCCAGCGCGGCTCCTGCTGCCTGCCCGCGAGGTATGCGTACTTTGGCATCGAGTCAATCCATTCGCAAAATCGACATGCGTGGTGCGGCGCCCAGACGAGTTCCGGCTGACACCGCCGGCGGGCGGCGACTATTCCCGGTTCTCCATCACCGCTTGACCGGGCTGGCTGCGAAGGGGCTGGGGCCGCGTGCGCAAGTACTGGCGATAGAGGACCACGCCGGCGACTGCCCCGCCACCCGAGGCCAGCACGCAGAGGGGCTGCATCACGCTCGGAGCAATGCCTACGATTCCTCCCCCGATTGCCGCGACAGCTCCCCCCACCATGCAGCCTCCAATGGCTGCACCCGCAGTGCCCCGTTTCAGACGATCGCCTTGCATGACGGTTCCACCAGTATCGAGAAGAAAAGAGTTGCCGCCACGTTCCAAATGCCTGGTGAGTGCACTACTGACGAGCGTCGAACGCCAGCAGGAGCGAATCGAGCGAGGCCAGCCCAGGTGGGAGGCTGTAGGACCCCTCCCATTCGCTACTGAGTTTCCGGATCTGCGATTCGAGCTGTGACCGCTCCGGCGCGCTGAGCGAGGCAGTCACGCGTTCGCGGCAGCGTTTGGCAGCGCAATAGAGCCGCGTGCCATGCAGCGGCGCAAGCAAGCGTTCGACGACGGCCAAGGCCATGGCCTCATCGAGCGAACAGTCGGGAATCGCCACGGCGGCGCGGTCATCGACGCGCCACGCCTTCTTGCCGCGGCGGCCGACGGCTTCGCGCAACGGTACGCCAGCCTGCACGAAGAGATTGATATCGCGTCGAATGGTGCGCTCGTTGACGGCCATTTGCTTGGCCATCTCGGCGATACTCATCCCGTCCTTTTGCTGCGCCAGAATGCGCAGCAAGGTCCACTGACGGACCACTGCTCGTGGTTTCGGCATGCAACGACCTGCCCTTTGCGAGACGCTGACCGCGACGGTCAGCCATCTGCGCCCAATCCGCGGAAACTGCCCCGCGATTCCACGACACAGTGCCGCGGTCGCGCCCCAATACGTCTGCCATGTGCTGCAGGCGGCGATTGCCGGGAATGGCGCGCTCGAATGCCGAGTTCGGTACTGAACCCTGAAGAGCTGCCCCACTCGGCCTGAGCCGACCTGCCCTCATAGGATAGTCAGATTTCGGGGGAGCGGTCAAGTTTTGGCCGGAGAGCGAGGGGTCACACCCGTTTGTCTATGGCGAGGGTACACGACTGGCGGCGCGTTGGAGCGCCGTCTCCGCGCCCCCGGTCGTGAACTCCGCTCGCCAGTCAGCGTCGAAATTTTCTCCCAAAAATCTTCGGTGCGCCCACGCCGGTCATGAACTGTCCGCATGACGGCAAGCCCCCCTCGCTCGACCTATGACACATTCTGTCAGTTACTCGCGCGAGTATGCACACCATTGGTATTTCGCGCCAGCACGACGGTGGCCGCTATGGCTGCTGAACCCGCACACACGAAGGACAGGCTGTGTCACCCGTCTCGGACCGTGCGCTGCGCGGAGCGCATCAGGCCCCACTGTTTTTAATTTGACGGCTCTACGCGCCTCACTATACTCCGGCCTAAGTGCGCATTTGTGCGCATGCAAGTGTGGCAGACACGTATACCGTGGAGGTAGAGAATGTCGACATCCAGCGCTGTCGAACGTACCGAAGACAATCCCGAGAAAACGCCCCGCAAACCGACTGCTCCGGCCGAGTCCGCGCCCGCCGCGGCGCAAGCGCCCGCTGTCGAGCAGCCTCAGATCAAGATCGACGATTCGCGCGTCGTGGGCTGTTACGCGAACTTCTGTCGAGTCACCGGAACTCCGGAAGAGCTGATCATCGACTTCGCATTGAACCCGCAACCGGTTGGAACTCCGACCGAACCGGTGCAGATCAATCAACGCTTGATCACGAACTTCTTCACCGCGAAGCGCCTCTGGCACGCTCTGGGGTTGACGCTCCAGCGGCACGAAGCGGCCTTCGGCGTGTTGGAAACGAACGTCCAGAAGCGCGTGCAAGCGCGCTAGCTGCGAGCGCCGCCGTGCAAGGGCGGCCTCCAGGCATCGTGGTTAGTGGGCAGGTGGGTAGTTGGGGCACTCGGGGCTTTCGGGGCATTCTTACCGGCGCTCGCGATCTCTCTCCCGCCGACGACTTTCAATCAAGTGGCAGGTTCTGTGCGGTCCTTTGCGGCCGCGAA
>JAEUIK010000213.1 GCA_016793185.1 Planctomycetaceae bacterium
AGGTCTTGTTCGGCGCGACGACCAGCATGACCGGGGATGGTCCGCTCGGCTATTACCTGCACCAGATCTACGGAACCAAGTGGTACAGCGGCGATACCGAGCTCGAGTCGGGCTGCGGGATCGTGCCGATTGAGTACAAGCAAAAAAGCCTCGTGCATGCCTGGCAGTGGGCGGTCGGGCTCGAATGGTATCTCACCGCCCGAGACCCGTGGCGGATCGCCCTCAGCACGGATCATCCCAACGGGGGCTCGTTCCTGGCCTATCCCGAGATCATTCGGCTCTTGATGGATCGCGCGTATCGCCGCGAGGTCGTGACGGGCTTGCCGCGCGTGGTCCGCGAGCAGTCGCTGGTGCGCGACCTCGATCGGGAATACACGCTCGGCGAGATTTGCATTCTGACGCGCGCTGCCCCGGCCCGGATCCTGGGCCTGGCGAACAAGGGGCATCTCGGCCCCGGCGCCGATGCCGACCTGGCGCTTTACTCCCCGCAAGCCGATCGCGCCGCGATGTTTCAATTGCCGCGCTACGTTATCAAAGGGGGGAAGGTGATCGTCGACGATGCCCAGGTGCTCGCGCCGCTCGCTGGCAAGACGCTGCACGTGGCCCCCGAATTCGATGCGGAACGCGAGCCGCAGATTGCCGACTGGTTCAACCGGCACTACACGATCCGCTTCAGCAACTACGCCGTCGGCGAGCAGTACCTGGGTGCGCACGAGCAAGTCGCCTGTCGCCACACCCCGCAGGACTAATGCGGCGCGGCCGCATTCGGCTCGAGCCGGCGGAGCGCCGCCGCGTACTCTGCGGGAGTGTTCAGGTTCACCAGGCTCGCGAGCTCGGGATCGTCGTCGCGTAACTCCTCGCCCGAAATCCACCGTGTGCGGCCGAGCGCGGCCAAGGCGCCGGCGCGGCGTTCGCCCCGGGCGAGCGCGGCTTCCAACTCGTCCAAGAGGGTCGCGGCATACACGGCCGGGAGCGGATGGTCGCCAGCGGCGGTGCGTACGACCGCGGCGTCGTGCCCCACCGCCTGTTGCAGGAGCCGGCGAATGAATGCCGGCCGGACGAGCGGAGTATCGCAGGCGGTAATGAAGCTGAGGCGGCAGCCCGCTTCCTCGGCGACCGCGAGCCCCACGGCCACCCCCTCGAGCGGGCCGCGATCGCCAACGCGGTCGCGCGCGAGCTTGATGGTCGGACCGACTCCAGCCGGCCGGGGCATCGCTCCGACGGCCGGCCCCACGACAATCACGACGTCGACGACGCCGCTCAACACGCGCGCGATGCGATCGATCATCGTCTCGTCGCCAAAGGCGAGACGCCACTTGGGTTGACCCATGCGACGACTGTCGCCGCCGCAGAGAATGATGCCGGCCGTAGGCAACGAAGTTCTCCTCCCCGCGCGACGGGGAACTCTCCGCGGGGCATGCCGCGGGCGGGCATGCGCGGTATACTCTCCGCTCCCCTCCCCTGCCCCGCCGAGTCTACCATGCCTTTGCGGTTATCGCTTCGCGCGACGACGACAATTCCGCTCGAGCTCGACCAAGTCACGCCCGAGCGGCTCGCCGGCCTGTCCGCAGCTCAGATCGAGCGTTTACCGATTCGGCATGGCAATCGCAACGCAGCGCTGGCCGACTGGTTCGAGGTTTCTGGGGAGGCCGACGACCTGCAACTCGAATTCACCGGCGAGGGCCTCGCGAGCCTGCATGGCGTCGGCTGCGGAATGACTCGCGGCTCGATCCAGATTGCCGGAGATGCGGGCCGACATCTGGGTGCCCGCATGTCCGGCGGGGAGATCCGGGTGGCCGGGAACGCCGGCGACTGGGTGGGGGCCGAAATGCGAGGGGGACTGATCCACGTCGGCGGCAATGCCGGGGACGCCGCCGGCTGCGCCTATCGTGGCAGTCCTCGCGGAATGCTCGGTGGAACGCTGCTGATCCGCGGAGCGGCCGGGGCTGAAGTCGGACGCGCCATGCGCCGCGGTTTGATCGCCATCGGGGGCGACGCCGGCGACGCACTCGGCTATGGGCTGCTCGCGGGAACGATCGTGGTCGGGGGCAACCTCGGGATCCGCGCCGGCGCGAACATGAAACGCGGGACGATCGTGCAACTCGGCTCGGCGTCGCCCACGCTGCTGCCGACGTTCGCCCGCGCTTGCCACTTGCGACCGACGTTCTGGCGTGTGCTGACCCGGCATTTGCGTCAGCTCCGTTTTCCGCTCCCGGACGAAACAGAGGATCGAGAGTTCGAACTGTTCAAGGGAGACCTGCTCGCGGGAGGCCGGGGCGACTTGCTGACCGGGATCGCGGGATGAAATCGCTCGCTCCCTGGGACGCGCGTCGCTTTTGGACCGCTAGTCCTGCAGAGGGGGGCGCAGGTTCCCTCGCCAAAATGCTGGACAAACCGAAGCGATCGTGCGACGATCGCGTCGCATCTCAACCCTGTGCCAGATTGTCAGACTCGGCATGGGGACATTGAGATTGTTCTAGGGGTTGCCACTGAGCGAACTCGATAAGCCGGCTTCGTCCGTGCGCTTCGCGATGCGGGGTGCAGTTGCGGACGGCTCTCATCCGGCTGGAACGTCACTCTGAGACGTTCGTTTCCAGAGAACTCGGCGCCGCGCTGTGCGGTTGCGCGCGTTCGTACTGGGAAGCGGACTGCAACGGCGGACAGCGACTCACTGAGCTAACACAAGGGGAAGACGATGAGCGAATATCGTGGTCGAGCGATCTGGGGAGCGATGATTCTCGCGAGTTTGTCCTGCCTGCCGGCCGACGCCGCGCTGGTGGTGGGGGCCTTCGATGCCAGCCGGGCGGGGGCCGCCAATGTGACGAGTGGCGATTTCTCCACCGAGTCCATGTCGCTCCTGCAAGCGGAGTTCGTCGGCACCACTTTCGCCACGTCGCCGTCGTTGACGCCGGAGTTTCTAGCCGGCGTCGATATTCTGATCCTCACACCTGCCAGCAGCGCTACCACGGCGATTGCGCCCCTCTCGACTGACGAGCAGGACGCGCTCTTGGGATTTGTCAAGGCGGGAGGCCGCGCGCTCTTGTTGGCCGAGGGGGAGAACCCGTTTATTCCGGTCGCCGCGACCTACATGGCCCTGTTTGGCGTAACGCTGGTCGACGATGGTTTGACGGGGCTGCACCCGGGCGAGTCGATCGCACCCGCGCATCCCATCATAAATGGTCCGTTCGGCGAGGTTGCGGGCGCCCTGTTCTATGGCCACGGCAAGTTCTCCGATCTCGGACCCTATGCGACCCCATTGGCCAAAGTTTCTTCCAACGGCGACATCACCCTGGCCGCCATCGAGAGCGGTGCGCTCGGGCCCGGCAGCGGGCGCGTCGTGTTGATGGCCGACAGCACTCCGTTCTTCGATAGCGACGACGGCGGCTTTTTTGTGCTGGGTGAGCATCAGGCCCTATTCCTGAACACGATCCAGTTTCTGTCCGTCCCCGAGCCAACAACGCAACACCTGCTGGCGGTGGGGGGCGGCCTGGCCGCGATCGGCGCGGCGCTGGGAAGGCGTCGCCGATCGCCTCAGCACTCCAGTGGCGCGTAACGGCGCATGATGGCCTTGGCGGCGCGCAGGCCGTCGAGAGCGGCGCTGACGATGCCCCCCGCGTAGCCGGCGCCTTCGCCGATCGGGTAGAGTCCGGCGAATCCGGGAGTCTCGAGCGTCGCTTCGTCGCGCAGGAATCGCACCGGCGCGCTGCCGCGTGCCTCGGGGCCGACGAGCGTCGCGTTCCGCAGGAACTGCCCCTTCCACTTGCGGTCGAGGATCCCGAGACCGTGATGCCGCGCGTCGACGACTTGCGGCGGCACGAGCTCGGCCAGCCGCGCTGCGATCACTCCCCGCGGGTAGCTGGAGGGAGGCGTGCCGGTCGTGGAGCGACGACGAA
>JAEUIK010000249.1 GCA_016793185.1 Planctomycetaceae bacterium
GGTGATTCCGCGCCATGACATGCTGCTGGTCGAGGCAGTTGCCGCGCTCAAGGCAGCGGTCGAGCCGCCGGCAACCGAAGCGTCATAGCGCCTCGCGGCGGTTGGCCCTCGCAGGTCACGGCGAGGCGGATTCTTCTGGAACGCCGCGCCGAACGTTGCTGGGTCCGGCCGGTGATCGCGGTCCTGTGGTGCGGCCGGCCGAGGCCATGGACCTCGACGACGTGTTCCTTGCCAGCCCCGCGCCGACCGCGTTACATTAGCGAGCCTTGCAGGAGCGTCGTTCTCCGGAGAAGGTCGGCAATCGAAGCGCGAGAGGGGAGTTCATGGCTGGCGATAAAAAGGTTCGTGTCGCGATCATCGGTTTGGGATTCGGGGCCGAGTTCATTCCCATTTATCAGAACCACCCGCACGCCGAGATGTATGCCATCTGCCAGCGCAACGAGAAGCGGCTCAACGAGGTGGGCGACGCCCTGGGCGTGGCCAAGCGCTACACCCGCTACGCGGACGTCCTGAACGATCCCGACGTCGATGCCGTGCATATCAACACGCCGATCCCCGATCACGCGGCGCAGAGCCTCGCCGGACTCAAGGCGGGCAAGCACGTCGCCTGCACCGTGCCCATGGCCACGACGATCGAAGAATGCGGCCAACTCGTCGAAGCCCAGCGGGCCAGCGGCAAGCAGTACATGATGATGGAGACCGTCGTCTACAGCCGCGAGTTTCTCTTCGTCAAACAGCTCTACGACAGCGGCCAGCTCGGCCGCATTCAGTTCTTGCGGGGCTCGCACCTGCAGGAAATGGCGGGCTGGCCGGGTTACTGGGAAGGTCTCCCGCCGATGCACTACGCCACGCACTGCGTGAGCCCCTGCTTGCAACTGCCAGGCAAACGGGCCGAATCGGTCGTCTGCCACGGTTCGGGCCGCATCAGCGACGCGCTGACGTCGAAGTATGGCTCGCCGTTCGCCGTCGAGACTGCCACGATCAAGATGGCCGATTCGCATCTCTGTGCCGAGGTGACGCGGAGCTTGTTCGAAACCGCCCGGCAGTACATCGAGAGCTTCGACGTCTATGGCGACAAGATCGCCTTCGAGTGGCCGCGGATCGAGCACGAGCCGTGCGTGCTGCACCACGGCGAAAAGCCGGAGCGCGTGACGGTGCCCGACTTTGCCCACCTGCTGCCCGAGGGAATCCAGCGTTTCACCACCAAGGGAGTCTACGACTCGGACGAGAAGCAGCACCTGTCGTTCATTCAGGGAAGCGGGCACGGCGGCTCCCATCCGCACCTGGCCAATGAGTTCCTCATGGCGGTCGTCGAGGGACGTCCCGCGGTGCCCGACGCCGTGACCAGCGCTAACTGGACGATGACGGGCATCTGCGCCCACCAGTCGGCCATGCAAGGGGGCGCGCGGGTCGAGATTCCACGGTTCGGCTGGTAGTATTCTCGTGCTGTCGACCGGCCAGCGGGTCGGCCAGGGATGGCGGGGCCAGCCGGCTCGGCTATCATGGTCGCTGCCCGGTGAACCTGCGCAGGCGCAGCGGGCACCCATTTCGACGACCGCAGGAACACGGTCGACGCAGGCGTTTTGGCAACCTCAGGCTCCCCTGGCGATGGATCCAGCGGGGTGTGCCGCTCGAATAGGCACCGCCGTGTCTGACCGCAATTCGACCCGTCGACCACCCGGCGCGCTCCTCGCGCGTCTGCTCGTGCTCGCAACGCTGTTCTTGACTTCCGCTCCGCTGGCTGCCGCGCAGGACGCCGAGATCAAGCGCGGACACCATCGCTGGGGACGCTGCCGCCCGGGCAGTTGGTCGCGGGTGCGGATCATGGAGGAGGCGTCGTCCCCCGACGGCAGCAAGATCACCAGCGTCAAGACGCGGAAGACGACGCTGCTGGCCGTCGACGACCAGGGGGTGAAAGTCGAGGTCGAGACCACCGTCGAAGTGGCGGGCAGCCCGGTCGAGACGATGCCGCAAACGCTCGAACTGTCGTTCGACGATTTGCCAAGTTCCGATGCGGCCAAGGTACAGCGGAGCGTGCTGGGGCCGGGGAGCGTCGAGATCGAAGGCTCTCCGATCCGCTCAACCATCCAGCAGATCGAAATCACCGACGCCGCGGCCAAGACCGTGATCAAGCGGTTCTATGCCGCCGACACGCCCCCGTACGTCCTCAAGTGCGAAACGACGAAGACCGATCGGCAGAGCGACGCTGTGCTGGCTCAGACCACGTTGCAGGTGATCGCCCGCGAGGTCCCCTATCCCTTGGCGGGCAAACTGCACTCGATCTCGCTCAGCGAGGAAGTCCACAAGCACCCGGGGGGATCGATTCGCCGTTTGATCCTGCAAGCCGCGGAAGTCCCCGGCGGCTTGATCGCCGAAGCAACCAAGATGCTCGACGCCGAAGGGCATATCGTCGGCCGCAGCACGCTCGAGCTGGTCGAGTACGAAGAGAAGTAGGTAGGTCAGGGCTTGCCCTGACGACTTGCAGGTGGATTGGGGGTGAAATTAACCACCACGACACCACGGCACGACGGAAAAGACAAATACCGTCAAATCCACCGTACGCCCTGCTTGATTCGCGTTCTCGAGGACTTGCGCTTACCTCGATCGACCCCGTGGTGTCGTCGTGTCGTAGTGGTTGTTTCTCTCCATAGATTGTCAGGGCAAGCCCTGACCTACTTGGCTGCAGGCGGCGGTTCGCAACCGCCTAAGCCCGCCGTTTCGCGGCCGGCGGAGGGGCGTTTCCCGCCGTTTGCCAACTCGGCACCTCATCGCCATAATCCAGAATTGCCCCCGACTCTTGCGGAGGACCTGGCGATGGACAAGATCATCGGTCAAGGGATTACGTTCGACGATATCCTGCTCGTGCCCCGTTATAGCGAAGTCGTGCCCGCCGAGGTCGACGTCCGCACGCATCTGACCAAGCGCATTCAGCTGCGCATCCCGCTGGTCAGTTCCCCCATGGATACGGTCACCGAAAGCGAGATGGCCATCGCGCTCGCTCAGGAGGGGGGGCTGGGGATCATCCACAAGAACCTCTCGATCGAAGCCCAGACCGAAGAGGTCGACAAGGTCAAGCGGAGCGCCAACGGCATCATCATCGACCCGGTCACGCTCGCCCCCGATGCCACGATCAGCCGGGCCCGCGAGCTGATGGGCCAGCACAATGTCTCGGGCGTCCCCATCGTCTCGCCCGACGGCAAGCTGCAAGGCATCGTCACCCGCCGCGACATGCGGTTCCTCGAAGGGGACGACCTCAAGGTCTCGGCCGTGATGACGCGCGATCCCCTGGTAACGGCCACGGGGAACGTAACGCTTGAGGAAGCTGAAAAGATCTTGATGGCAAATAAGGTCGAGAAACTTCTGCTGGTGGACGAAAATTACAGACTGACAGGCCTGATTACCATCAAAGACATTGACAAAATGCGCAGATTCCCGAATGCCTGCAAAGATAGGCAAGGGAGGCTGCGGGTGGGCGCCGCGGTCGGTGTCAACGATGACGACCGCGTTGCTAGCTTAATTGCCAAAGGAGTGGACATCCTGGTGGTCGACAGTGCCCACGGGCACTCGGCCAACGTCATCGATGCCGTCCGCCGCATCAAGCAGAAGTGGGACATCGATGTCGTCGCCGGCAACGTCGCCACGCGCGAAGGGTGCCTGGACCTGATCAAGGCCGGCGCCGACGCCGTGAAGGTGGGCATCGGGCCGGGATCGATTTGCACGACACGCATCATTTCGGGAGTCGGAGTACCGCAGATCAGCGCCATCTTCGAGGCCGTGCAGGCCGCCGAAGCGACAGGCACGCCGATCGTGGCCGACGGAGGAATTCGTTATTCGGGAGATTTGACGAAGGCGATCGCCGCGGGAGCCCACGCCGTGATGATCGGAGGGCTGTTTGCCGGACTGGCCGAAAGCCCGGGCGAACAGATTCTCTATCAGGGGCGGAGTTTCAAGGTCTACCGCGGGATGGGGTCGCTGGGGGCGATGGTCAAGGGATCGGGCGAACGCTACCGCCAAGGGAGCAGCCGCGGTCCCGACAAGCTCGTGCCCGAAGGGGTCGAAGGAAGAGTACCGTTCAAAGGACCGCTAGGTCCGTTTGCTTATCAGCTTGTGGGTGGTTTGCGTGCCGGCATGGGCTATTGCGGCGCGCGAACTATCGAAGAACTACGCAAGGAAGCAAAGTTCATTCAGGTCTCGCCAGCAAGTGTGCGGGAGAGTCATCCACATGACATTGCGATTACGCAGGAAGCGCCCAACTACACCGCCGGACACGTTTCTGGGGAAGGCTCCTGAGCGCCTCCCGAAGTTCGTCGGCTGGCCCCTGTTCTTCTTGGAACGTGGCAAGCCGCTCTGGCGGAATTGGATTCCGGTGGGACGATCTCTCGTCGCCCTGGCGGTCGTGCAATCGGGGCTGACCGCGGTGGCCCTGGCCGGCGCCCGCCCGGGCGTGGCCGACGCCCCCGTCGAGCGGCTGGCGGCTCCCGCGCCGTCGGTGCGGATTGTCAGTGCGGCAGGATCCACGGGTCGCGTGGAGCGCGCCCAGGATCTGAAGCTACGGCGGCGCTCGTCGGGCCTCAAATTCTCGGCGGCCGACATCAAGAAGCCGACCTCGCCGGAGACGCTCAAAAAGCCTGCACAGGTCAAGATGATCCCGGCTGTGCCGGACGCGCCGGTCAAGGTGATTCCGGTCGTCAAGTACGAGACGATCAAAGCCCGTTCGGCGGCCAAGCCGGTGGTCGACGTGTTCTCGGACCCGTTCGGCGACGAGAAGACCTCGGCGACGCAGCCCGCCTCGCTCAAGCCAGTGCCGGCCGATAGCCAGGCGCTCAGCAAAGCGAAGATCGCGGCCAAGCCGACGCGGGAATCGCGGGTCGAACAGGCGCGCGACTTCCACGCCAACCCGTTTGCCGACGATGAACCGCTCGAGCGGCTCGTGCAAGACCCCGACGATCGCCGCGCGCGAGCGGACGAGGACGAGAATCAGATTCCCTCGTTCGAAGAGAACCTGGCCCAGGGTCCGCAGGCGCGGCTGGCCCCCTGCCCTTCGCCCAACGAATTGAAGCGGATTCGCGAGATCAAGGCCGACATCGCCGCCAAGTCGACCGACCTGCCGCCGGAATGCACGCTGGGCGACGCGGTCTATCAGCCGCGGCAGTTCGCGCCCACCACCTACACGTGGAAGGCCTCGGCCCTGTGCCACAAGCCGCTCTACTTCGAAGACGTCTCGCTGGAACGCTACGGCCACTCGTGGGGACCGATCCTCCAGCCGCTGGTGTCGGGAGGCAAGTTCTTTGCCACGCTCCCGATCCTGCCCTACGAAATGGGCATCGAGCCGCCTTGCGAATGCGTCTACGTGCTCGGCTATTATCGCCCGGGCAGTTGTGCTCCGTACATGCTCTTCCCGATTCCTCTGAGCATTCGAGGCGGGTTGGTCGAGGCGGGAGCGGTGGTCGGTGCGGTGTTCGTGATCCCCTAATGGATGCTTGACACCGCCGGATTGAATCCGAGCTGTACCTACACGACTGGGTGGCACTGGCGGCTTGTCCGCCAGTGTCAGTTGTGGAAAGGCACTGGCTGACGAGCAGCCAGTGGCACACCGTCCCCTCAATTACATCATCCCTTGGCAGCCCCCTTGGCCGCATTGGGGCAATCCGCAACCGCCCCCCGGCGGGCCGTCGTACATCGGCAGGTTTGAGCCCCCGACGTGGGCGGCCGGCACGCTCAGGAGCTTTTCGAGCCGCACGCTCCCGCACTTCGGGCAGGCCGGCTTCTCGCTCGCGCTGCGCACCAGCAACTCGCACCGCTCATGGCATTCGGGGCAGGAGTACTCGTACAGCGGCATCGGGGCACCTTCGTTACTCGAGGGTCTCTGAGTCGGTTTCGCCGTCAGCTTGCACCGCCGGGGGCCTCGCCGTCAAGCGGGACTCCGCGCCAGTGATAAGGCACCGCTGGCGCGGTACCCCCCCCATAAAGGAAATGCCCACGCCTTGCAGCATGGGCATTTTTGGAGGATGTTCAACTCAGGCGCGTAAACGCCTCTACCCGGCGGCGAACTGCGCTTCGTAGGCCAGGCTCTTGAGGAAGTCCTGGGCGCGGACGTAGTCGGTCGGCGGGAAGTCCCGGATGCGGGCTCGCAGATCGGCCTGCATCTGCTTCGCCACGGCGTCGATTTCCATGTAGGCCTTGAGGCCGAGGGCGCCGCCGCTTTCGTTGCGCGTCTTGAACAACTGCTGCAGCTTCTCGCGCGACTCAGCGAACGCCGGGTCCTGCAAGACAATCGGGAAGCTCAAGTCGCCGGTGACCGGATCGAACTCGCCCGCGCTCAAACGCTTGGGAGCTGAATCCTTGGCCATGCGGTAGAGCGCTTCGCGGCTGAGCGGAGGTCCGCGCTCAGCGTCGCGGTACGACTTCGCCATCTTGCGGTTCTCGAAGAACGTCTCGGTGCTCTTCAAGACGTTGTCGAGGTATTGCGAACGAGCGACTTCGTAATTCTGCGCGGCGACCGAATCCATCAGATTAGCGGCGCCGGCCGAGCGAATGACGTCGGCCATGCCGCGTTGATAACCTTCCTGAATGGTCGAGGAGAATCCTCCCCAACCACCACCCCAGCCGCCGCCCCAACCTCCCATGGTGGCCCCGAAGACGGGAAGCGCGGCGCCGCCGACACCCCCCAAGCCACCAGGAATTTGAGCGTGAGCTCGCTGTCCGCACAGCGCCAAGCTGAGGACTGCGAGAACCGGTATGAGCCTCATGATCGTTCTCCCACCCGGGGCGGAGTTGCAGACGCGACAACGGACGGCAATTCGCGGGCCAAAGCCGTTGACTCCGTTACGCACGGCCCTGAAGAGCCGCGTCGGCCCACTCGGTTGTACCTGTTGCCCGACGGCGTCGTGTCGGTCAAAAGGTCGAATTTTCCTCTCGAATTCGCCCGCGGGACTGTTGCCAGTGTACCCTAGATTAGACCAAAATCGAATAGATAGTTCAGGCAGGTTACACGCATTTAAAGTCCGAACCGGGGTGTTTCGGCCCTTTCTATTTACCCCGTGCGGCGGGCAACGGCTCCGACGGTCTCTACACAAATTATAGAAGCGGCGGCGCCCTGGGGCCCAACCGCCGGTTGAAAATCTCTCGAGGGAGAAGTCTGTGGTGCGTTTTGCTCGCTCGTTCTCCGGTGGCTTGCTGGCAGCCAGCCTGGTGCTTAGCGGATTCATCTCGTCCCCCGTGTCGGCCGCCGAACCCACGGTCGCGGACCTGGCCCGGCAGTTGGCCGACCAGGACCCGCAAGTCCGCTATGGGGCCGCGCATGCTCTGGCCGACCTGGGACCCGAAGCCAAGGCGGCCGTCCCGGACCTGGTTAAGGCGCTCCGTGACGGCGATCCGAAGCTCCGCACCGTGGCTGCGACCGCTTTGGCCGCGATCGGTCCTGCCGCGAAGGACGCCGGGCTGGCGCTGGTCACGCGCTTGAAGGACGAAGATCCCGAGGTTCGCAGCCATGCGGCCCACGCGCTTGGCAACATCGGCGCCGTTAACGAGGCGGTCGTGCCCGAGCTCGCCCGGACGCTGGGGGATGCGGATCCCGACGTGCGGCGGACTGCGATTCGAGCGCTGCAAAAAATCAAGCCGGGGCCCGACGTGCTGTTGCCCCTGGTCTCGAAACTGCTGGAAGACAAAGACCCGTCGGTCGTCCTGCACGCCTTGCAGAGCATGGCCGAGGTCGGCGACCGCGCGTTGCCAGTGATTATCGGCGCGCTGGGTAATCAGAAGTCGCGTTATTGGGCCTGCGTGGTCCTGGCCGAGATGGGGCCGGCCGCCAAGGCCGCGGCGCCGGAATTGACCGAGGTGCTCGGCGACGAAGATCCCGAAGAACGGATGCAGGCCTTGATCGCGTTGGGCGAGATCGGCCCGGGCGCGGCCGCCAGCGTGCCGGCCATCAGCGAAGCGCTCGCCGATAAAGAAGCGAGCGTACGCTACGGCGCCGCATTCGCGCTCGGCCGCATCGGCGACAAGAGCGCCTCGCCGGCGCTCGAAGCCGCGGCAGCCGACAAGGATCCCTTCCTGAGCATGATCAGCGCGTGGGCCTTGGCCGTGATCAATCCGCAGG
>JAEUIK010000240.1 GCA_016793185.1 Planctomycetaceae bacterium
GCCCGGCACGCCCCCGGGACCGCGCGTCTTGCCGCGCCGGCTACCCGACCGGGCCGCGGGGGCCGCCTCGTCGTCGTCCTCGTCCGGTTCGTCGCCTTCTTCGGCCGCGCTCGCGCGCAGCGCCGCCGGCGCCGGTCGGGCTCCTTCGGTCGCGATGATCAAGTGGCCGTCGCTCAGGGCCAGCGCGGTCTCGACTGCCTCGGCCAGGCGCACGCGCGTCGCGCTACCGGCGACCAGGCGATCGACCACAGCCTCGATGTCGTGCCGCATCTGACGATCGAGGCGCTGGTTCTCGGAGAGCGATACGATCTGGCCGTCGACGCGCGCCCGCACGAAGCCCTGCTTGAGGAGATCCTCGAACAAGTCGCGGAACTCCCCTTTTTGCCGCCGTGCGACAGGCGCCAAGACGACGAAGGCCGTACCGGCCGGCAAGGCGGCGATCCGATCGACGATCTGCTCGCGACTCTGGGCGGTGATCGGCGCCTGGCACTTGGGGCAATGCCCCTGCCCCACGCGCGCGCAGAGCACGCGGAGGTAATCGTAAATCTCGGTGATCGTGCCGACCGTCGAGCGCGGGTTCTGCCCGCTCGATTTTTGCGAGATCGAGATCGAGGGGCTCAGGCCCGAAATGAAGTCCACGTCGGGCTTGGGCATTTGCCCCAAGAACTGTCGGGCAAACGTCGACAGGCTCTCGATGTAGCGCCGCTGACCTTCGGCATAGAGCGTGTCGAAGGCGAGCGAGCTCTTGCCGGAACCGCTGACCCCCGTGAGGCAGATCAGTTGATTGCGCGGCAACGCGAGCTGGACATCCCGCAGGTTATGTTCGCGGGCGCCCTTGATGACGATATCGGAAGCTGCCATTTCGTTCCGTCTGGCGGCGGGAAGGTGAGGGTCGAATCCCTGATTTTAGGGGACGGGCGTACAGCGGGGCAAGGATTTGCGGGTGAATTGTCTGCGTGCCGCGGGGAGCCGAGCGGCGTGACGCGGCTTTTTGTCGAGAAGTGCGCCGCACCCACAAACAGGCTCTATCTCGCGGCCGGGACGGGGTTTCGCGCAGCCCTCTTCCGAAGGTAAGGGCGGCATGCCATGTGCGCGATTCTCGCAGAAAAAATCCTGGTTCGATCGCGGTCCTGGCCAGCGCGGTCGTCGCGATCGCCTGCACCGCGGACGCGCTGATCTCCGAATGGGCGCGCAAGACCCAGCAAGCCGAAATCGACGCCTCGCTCAAACACGCCATGCTCGAGCGCGGTCGCGCCCCGGCGCAGCGGTCACTCCTGAGTGCGGCTGAGCGCACTTCGCAGGTGTCGCCGGGTACGGCGAAGGCCATTCCAGTTACGGCCTCCGCCGCCCCGACTCCACGGGCTCGACCCGTTACTCAACGACGTAGTGCGCGGCGTGCGGCCAACAGTGTCAAGGCGCACGCTGCGAGGCTGAACGCTGCTGGTTCCGGAACCATCATCGCCGCCACGGCCGGGGACGGAGCTGAACTTCCGCTGAGCACGAAACTCCAGCCGTCCCATCCCCCATTTACGAGCGTCTTGCTCGATACTCCGGCGCCACTAAACGCCCAAGAGGTCGCTGTGGGGGATTTTCCCCAGTAGCTCCAGAATCCCGACGTCCAGCCTTCGCGCCAGTGATCGGCCGAGTCGGTCGGCGCTCGACCGTTGACAAACGCGCCGGCCGAGAGGCCGCTGCCGTTGAACGCCAGCGCTGGCGAAGTGCCAAAGACGCTGTCTCCATCCAAGTCGTAGCCGAATCCATAGACGCTGACCCCGCTGCTGGCGAGTGTGCTGAGGTGCGCGAAGAGCCGCGGATCGGCGGCTACGACAGCGTGCAACATGTCAATCGCTTTCGCGGTACCATCCCACCGAAATCCCCAGGCCAACGATTCGTCACTCTTTCCGTCATTCCAGTCGATCACAAACCCTGCACGATTGGATCCGGTTCCCACCCAATACTGGATGTCGTCAAGTGTTGTGATGGTTGCGGCCGCGCACGGCGCCAACCACGTGCAGAGCCACATTCCGCCTGCCAATAAGCTCATTCTCACAGATTGCATTAGATCGCTCCTGGGCCCCGTTCTCGCGCGGGACCCGCATCCCCCTTGCATCGTGGTATAGCCGTGCCCGCGCGGAGCGAATAACCGCGGGCAGCGCCGTCTCAAGGGGGAGAGTCGATCGAGCCCACGGTGTCCCAATCGCGAGGACACACAGTGAAACTCGACAGGCAGGTCTTCCGGCTCAGAGCGTCATCCCGTCGGCCTTCCCGCCGGCTCAGTCATGAGCCGGCAGTGGCC
>JAEUIK010000290.1 GCA_016793185.1 Planctomycetaceae bacterium
GTCCGCCGGCGCGCAGCGTGCGGCTCGTCACCGACACCCTCGAGTTCTGTGCCCGGCACGTCCCGCAGTTCAACCCGGTCTCAATCTCGGGCTACCACATTCGCGAGGCGGGCGCCACGGCGGCCGAGGAACTCGGCTTCACGCTGGCCGACGGCTTCCACTACGTCGAGCAGGGGATCGAGCGGGGGCTGGCGGTCGACGATTTCGCGCCGCGGCTCTCCTTCTTCTTCAACTCGCATAACGATTTTCTCGAAGAGATCGCCAAGTTCCGCGCCGCGCGGCGCATCTGGGCCCGGCATCTCCGCGAGCGTTACGGAGCGACGAGCCCCAAGAGCTGGGCGCTCCGCTTCCACGCCCAGACGTCCGGCGTCAGCCTGCAGGCTCAACAGCCCGAGGTGAACGTGGTCCGCGTCGCTTATCAGGCTCTGGCGGCCGTGCTGGGGGGCTGCCAATCGCTGCACACCAACAGCCGCGACGAGACGCTGTCGCTGCCGACCGAAGAGGCGGTCACCATCGCCCTGCGCACGCAACAGGTGCTGGCCTACGAGACGGGCGTTCCGAACATGGTCGATCCGCTGGGGGGAAGCTATCAACTCGAATCGCTGACCGACGCCATCGAAGGCGAGGCCGAGGAGATCTTTGCCGAGATCGAGCGCCAGGGGGGCATGATCGCCGCCATCGAAAACGGCTACTTCCGCCGGGCCATCGCCGACAGCGCCTTCGCATTCCAGCGCGAAGTCGACGCCAAGCGCAAGCTGGTGGTGGGCGTGAACGCCTTCACCGATACGGAGGCGACCACGATTCCCACGCTCGAGATCCATCCCGAGATCGAACAGCAGCAAAAACAGCGGCTGGCCGCCCACCGGCAGGCGCGCGACAACGCCAACTACGAGGCCGCATTGCAGGAAGTGCGCCGCGCGGCCGCCGGCGACGTGAACGTGATGCCCGCTTTGCTCGATGCCGCGCGAGCGGGTGCGACCGTCGGCGAAACCGTGAACGCCCTGGCGGACGTGTTGGGCCGCTACAACCCGGCCGTGGCGGGAATGTAGGAGTTTGCCGGCGGGGCCGCAGGCAGTGGTCATGGTTCAACTGTAGTCGGGGTCTCTGACCCCGATCCTGAATAGGTTAAACGCATCGGCCGCACAGCGGCCGACGAGAGGAAAACGGCCGGCCTCGCAGAGGCCCGCTACCGAAGAGACCAACCGAGATTTCTCCCATGCCGCAGGTTGCCGCTCGACCGATTCGCGTGGTCCTCGCTAAGGTCGGCCTCGATGGTCACGACCGGGGTGTGCAGGTCGTCGCGCGGGCGCTCCGCGACGCCGGCATGGAGGTCATCTACACCGGCCTCTGGCAGTCGCCCGACGCGGTGGTGCGCGCCGTCGAAGACGAAGACGCCGACGTGCTGGGCATCAGCATCCTCTCGGGCGCGCACATGGCCCTCATGCCTCAGCTAATGGAATCCTTGCGGCAGCGGGGGCTCGGGCACGTGCTGGTGATTCTCGGCGGAATCATCCCCGAAAGCGACATCCCGAAGCTCGCCGAGATCGGCGTGGCAAAAGTGTTCACGCCTGGCGCGTCGCTGCCGGAGATTGCCGACTTCCTCACGCACAGCGTCCGGCATTAAGGGATGATGCGAGAGGATTCCAATCCGGATTCAATCCTCTTCGAACCAGATCAGCGCGCATTACGTTGGTTGCAAGAATGCGTTGGCCTCTTCTTTCATTATGTTGAGGAAGTCGCCGGGGAGTCGCGCGTCACAGAAATCGATCTCAGTGAGACGACGATCACTGACGAAGCTCTCACGCATGTCGGACAGTTGACGGGATTGGAGTGCCTCAGTCTCGATGACACGAACGTCAGCGATGTTGGGTTGCGGCAACTCTTCTCGTTGGTCCGCCTCAAGCGGCTCGAACTTCGGAATACAAGGGCCTCGGACGCTGGCATCAACTCGCTTCAGCAGCAGCTGCCGGCTTGCGAGATGATTCGGTGATTCGTATGCAGCTCGGGAGTGAACCACTCGCAATCAGCGACAATTATCGCTGCGGGCGCGGGCAGCAATCCGCCGGACACACATCGTGGCTCGGTCCAAGTTCACCCAACGCCAGCCGCGGCTGGCGGGGATCCATTCGCTCGACGATCAACTCGCGGATCATCGCGACGAACCGGGGATGCGTGCCGGCGGTCCCGGCCCGGACGAAGTTCAGCCCCAGTTCCTCCGCCACCGCGGCCGCCTCGGTATCGAGGTCGTACAGCACCTCCATGTGGTCCGAGATGAAGCCGACCGGCACAACCACCACACTTTGCACTCCCGCGGCTTTGAGCTGACGCAGGTAATCGCAGATATCGGGTTCGAGCCAGGGCTGCGACGGCGGGCCGCTGCGGCTCTGAAACACCAGCCTCCAGCGATTGTCGATGAGGCCCAAGTTGTTGGAGGCGTGTGCAGAGATCCCCTCGCTGGCGCTTCGGGCCAGTGAAGTAGATAATCCCGCGACGACGAGCCGGCTGGCTTCCTCGAGCTGTTGCTGGTAGCGCGACGTCTGGGCCATCGACTGCGGAATGCTGTGGGCGGTGAACACCAATACGGCGTCGCGCCGCTGCGACTCCGGCAGCTGATCAAGCGCCGTGGTGACGCGATCGACCAGGGCCGCGATGTAGCCGGGGTGGTTGAAAAAGGCACGGAGCTTGTCGACCGCTGGCGCCGTCGATCCGACTTCCGCCTGCGCGGCGGCGATGTTGTCGAGATACTGCCGGCAGCTCGAATAGGAGCTTGTGGCGGCGGTGACGAATGCCAACGCGCGGCGCCGCCCGTCGGCGGCCATCTGCCGCAGCGTGTCGGCCAGCAGCGGGCGCCAGTTACGGTTCCCCCAATAGATGGGCAGCTCCGGGCCGTGCGCGTGCAATTCCCCCTCGAGCGCCGCGATCAAAGCCCGATTTTGCGCGTTGATGGGGCTGACTCCCCCAAAGTGCTGATAATGCTCGGCCACCTCCAGCATGCGCTCGCGCGGGACGTTCCGACCCCGCAGCACGTTCTCCAGGAACGGCAGCACGTCATCCGGTCCCTCGGGACCCCCGAAGGAGACGATCAACAGCGAGTCGTACGAAGGAGGCGTCATCGCGGGTCAGCCCGTCTGGTGTGCCGAGGGGTTATGCCCCATTCTAGACCTGTTAGCAACCCGGCGGCCGGCGCCCCGTCTTGACACTGAGACAGTGCCTTGGGAACTTGCCAGCAGCAGGAAGCGTTGAGGCATTTCCCGTTGGTAGTCCGAGAGCCGTGTCCAACCTAGCCGACAGCGAGCCCACCGATCCATCCCCGCGCCCAGGACCTGGTGCGATGCTGGATGTCTCCGAGCGTGTTGCCACGTTGCGGCACAGCCGCCTATGCCGGGGGCTGAGCGTCGAAGAGCTGCACGACCTGGCCCTGGCCGTGCATCCGCTCAGCTTTCACTCGGGCGAGACGGTTTGCCGCCAGGGTGATCCCGGCGGCAGCATGTTCCTCGTTGCCCAGGGGCGGGTCAAGCTGGCCATCGAGGAAGGGCCGGGCAACTATCGCCTGCTCGACTATCTCGGCCGAGGCGACCACTTCGGCGACATGTCGATGCTCACGGGGCGCCGGCGGATGGCGACGGCCACCGCCCTGGTCGATACCGAGTTGCTGGAACTCCACAATGACGACTTCCAGCGGTTGTTGGAAACCGTGCCGGCGTTCGCCGCGAATCTGAGCCGAACCATGGGCTTTCGGCTGCACCTGGTGACGCACGGACAACCGGTGCGCTGGCAGCCGCGCGTGATCGCGCTCGTCAACTCGACCTTGCAGACCCAAGGGCTGGTCTCCGCGCTGGCCGAAGCGCTCGCCGAGCGCGAGGACTCGCTGGCCGTGCTGACCGATCGCCCGCAGACCTGGCAACCGCGGCACCCCTACCATCTCGAGCCGATTCCCACGAGCGATACGAGTCCCCATTGGCCCGGCGAGTCGGAGCTGATCCGCCGCGCCTCCGAGCGGCACGAGCGTGTGCTGGTCGACGTCACCCAACGGGGCCTCGAGCGCGATTTGCCGCGGCTGGCGCGCCACTGCGAGCAGGTCTGGTGGCTGGTTGAGCCGCGTTACGCGGAAACGTCGCTGGCCAACCTACGGCGACTGCTGGCGGCCGATCGGACCTTGGGTTCGCGCGTCCACCTGGTTTGGATTCTGCCGGAGTCCGAGCGATTCTCGCCCGCCTGGGATGCCGACTCCCTGGGGATTTCGCCCCTGGATTTCAAAGTCGTTCTCCCGCCGGCCGACGGCCCCTGGCAGGTGGCGCATCGGCAGAGCATCTCGCGACTCGTGCGGCACCTGCAGGGGACGCGCGTCGGGCTCGCCCTGAGTGGAGGTGGTGGACGCGGACTCGCGCATCTCGGCGTTCTGCGGGCGTTCGAGCGGGCGGGAATCGATTTCGACCTGATGGCCGGCACCAGCAGCGGCGCCATGACCGGCCTGTCGTACGCGGCGGGCTGGCCCCCGGACGAAGCGCTGCGGTTGTTCAAGCAAGACGTCACGCCCCCGTGGTACTTGCGCGGAATCCCGGGGGGAGGCCAATGGTACTTGTACTTCATGTACCGCTTTGGCGCGTGGGACGGAAAACTCCGGGCGTACGCCGGCAACGCCCGGCTCGAGCAATTGCGGATTCCGTTCAGCACGGTGACCGTCGACTTGGTCACCGGCCAGCAAGTGGTGCGCGACCGCGGAGACGTCGTCCACGCGATCCTCGAAAGTATCAACATGCCGACGATCGCCCGCCCGATCCTGCGCGATGGGATGGCGTTGGTGGACGGCGGCATCCTCAACAACCTGCCGGGAGACGTGCTGGCCGAGCGCGGCGCGACACTGATCGTGGGCGTCGACGTGGGATCGCGACTCCCGCCACGTTTTGGAGAGCGGATCGTGCGCCGCGGGGGGAGCTACCGGCGCCCCCGCTTCTGGGAAACACTGCTCCGCGTCAACGAAGTACAGGCCTCGGGGGTCAACGCCGTGAGCGCCGCGGCGCTCGATCTGACGATCACCCCGGAGACGTCGGCCTACGACTTCGCCGACTTCACGCGGGGCTTCGAATTGGCCGACATCGGCGAAGCGGCGGCCGAGGAGGCCCTCCCGCAGTTGCGGCAATTGCTTGCCGACCTCCAGCGGTCCGACGCGAACCCGCGCCGCTGAGGGCAACGCGCCGTGGCAGCCGCCGCTCGGGCAGGAGCCGCGGCGGCAAACAAGGAAAGTGACCCCGACGGGATTCGAACCCGTGTCGCAGCCGTGAAAGGGCTGTGTCCTAGGCCTCTAGACGACGGGGCCAGATCAGGGCTCGAAACCTGATCGGATCCCCGGAGACCCGCGACGTCGCGCGGATGGCTTCCGGGGCAGCCGGCGGTCAGCGACGGCCGGATGACATGCGTCCGAGAGCGTTCAGTATAGGAATTTACGGCGTGCTGTCGAGGCGAGCCGGGGGAAACGCCACAACAAACCGCCGCCGCAGCGCGTCGGCCTCACAACTCTGGGCGCGACAAGTCGCGGTCGAGTGCGGTCGCAAGGCGACCGTGTCAAGCAAGCCGAGCGGGGAAAGCGCGAGCAGAGCCAGCTCGAACAGAGAGGTGAACTACGAGCAGGCGGAGCGGGACGATCCAGACGCCAGCCGGAGTACGAATCCGGCCCCCGAGCGCTCACGCGCGAGTGCCGCTTCTGCCCTCGGGCCGCACTGGCCCTCGAGTTTCAGCGACGCGATCTCAGCCTTCGTTCGGAGCGCCTGAGCCCGCGGTGTCAGCTTCGGGAGCGGCCTTCGAGGCGTTCCCGTTGCGCTGGATGGCTTCGTAGACCTCTTGGCGATGGACGGGCACCTCTTTGGGGGCCTCGACGCCGAGACGGACTTTGTCGCCGCGGATCTCCACCACCACGATGGTGATGTCATTGTTAATGACAATGCTCTCATTCTTTTTTCGTGATAGAACCAGCATCGCCCATTCCTTCGCTCTTACGCTGAAGAGCTTCCATCTTGGACTCGGTTTCCTCAGCCCTCTTCCGGCGACCGCTACTTCTTCGAGCCGCCAGCAGGGTCGCACCGGCAGCTCCTCTGCACCCCTGCGAGCAGATTCGGCCGGCGACCCGACTCGCCCCACGAGCACCTTGCGGTTCCTCTGGCTGGGGGACCACAAGCGCGAGCCTGTCGGCGACTCAGCAACCCACCATGGCTTGGCCCGCCTCGATTGAGGCACCAATTTTGCACGGGGCTGGCGATTCACCTAATTAGCTCACCATCCACTTTACGCGGATCCCCCACGTAGTCAAGGAAACCAGCCACTTCAAAGGCTCTTTTCATAAAGATTTCCGTCGATTTCTGCCGTGTGACCCCGGCACCCGGAACGACCCCGGATGGCGGCGCAATCGCCCCGTCGGCGACCGGCCACAACAAGATCCATAAGCATCTAATATAAAACGATTTACGCACAGTCAACCAGGAGCGACCGGGGCGGATTTCCGACCTGCCTCAAGAAACCGGCCGTGCTGTCAAGCCACCATCAAGCTGAATCCCCCCCCAGAACGGTTGCGCCTCCAGGGGGGCGGCCGGACCGGTCGAGGCGCGGCCGCTGGCCTGATTGAATCCCAAGCGGCGGTCACCGGACCACTGCCAGTTGCGGGCTCCCCCTTGCGAAGCGGACTTGGCCCAAAAAGGAAAACACGCACAGGCCAGTAGCGGTCGATCCAGCGGCGTGCGCGAAATGCTTGAGCGCGGCGCTACGTTCGTGATCGCACGCAGCGCACGGCGATGGCTTGCGAGCATTGGGTGCCTGCCTATAATCCCTGGTGAGTCGAGCGCTGCGATGGCGGCGCCCGCCGATCGAATCACCGCGTTGCCCGACGGACGGCCTCCAGGCTGCCGATGGGCGAGGATCGAACCGGATGTTGCAGTGGTTTCGGAATATCTGCGAGGCAGTCTCCACGGTCGTTGAGGGGATGTGGGTCACGCTGCGCTATTGGCTGCGGACCTACGACCCCGAGCGCAGGACGTTCACTGAGAAGTACGAGTACCCGGAGCTGCCGGTGCCCGTTTCGGCGCGGTACCGCGGTTTTCATCGGTACGACCTGACGACCTGTATTGCCTGCGATCAGTGCGCCAAGGCCTGCCCGGTGGATTGCATCTACATCGACAAGGAGCGGGTCACCCAAGGCAAGGGCTTCCGCGTCACGGGCTTCACGATCGACTACACCAAGTGCATGTTTTGTGCGCTGTGCGTGGAACCGTGCCCGGTGGATTGCATCTTCATGGGAGCGACGCACGACCTGAGCTGCTACAGCCGCGATGGCTGCATCGTCGACTTCTCGAAGCTGCCCGTCGAAGTCGCCTGGGGACGGGCGACGCTAAACCCGACGGCCGTCGCCAACTCGAAGGTGATTTCCGAGCCTGTCCACGGCGGACCCAATCAGTAGCTGGTCGCCCGCGACCAAGTGCGTCGCAGCCGTGGGGCGCAGGGAGCGGGCGCACGCACGGCGTGTGAATGACCAGCGAGCGCGAATCACGACGGCGGGCCAAACGTTCGTCAACAACCGGGATAGCCACCATGAGCGACGAACACCAGGACCCCACGGCCAGCGATCCCGCCGGCAGTGATCCCGCGAGCGCGCGGAAGCTCTTCACGCTTGAAGAAGCAAATGCGTCGTTGCCGCTGGTGCGGGCGATCGTCGAGGATCTGGCGCGGCTCTCGCGGGACGTGCTCGAGCGGCGCGAGCGGTTGGCGGCCCTCCCCAGCCATCAGGAACGGGAGGGACGCGACCCCTATAGCGAGGAGATGGCCCTGATCCAGGAAGAGCTCGAGAGCGACACCGAAGAGCTTAAGGGCTACATCGAGGAATTGCGGGCCCTGGGAGTCGAGCCCAAGAACGGCCTCGATGGAATCGTCGATTTTCCGGCCCTGCTTGAAGGGCGCGTGGTCTACCTGTGTTGGAAACTGGGTGAGCCGGACGTGCGCCACTGGCACGAGCTGGACGCCGGATTCGCCGGCCGCCATGTGCTGACACCGGGCGCCTTCTCGGCCGATTCACAGCTGGCGGGCAGCGGTTCGGGCGATGCGGATCGTACGGAACCATCGAGCGGCCAATAACTCCGCCAATGTTGCTTCGCGGCGGAAGTCGCCACGTCGGTCGGCAAGCCGGTTGGCAAGGCACGAACGCATTACCGATCGGCAATCGGGAACTATCTCTGCTCGCGAACGCTGCCAGGGCAACCCGTCCCGCGAGAGCTAGCTTCCTGGCCGCCATGTCGCGGAAATCCCCGCGGCAACGGGGCTTGCTTCGCGGCGGTGCGACTTGCAAACCCACCGGCCCCGCTTACAATCTGAAGCTTTGATGAGGGAGCGATTGCCCCGCTCCCCGAGGCTGCAAGCGACTGGCTTCCTACGAGCGTCTGGCGATTCATGACTGCGACTTCGATCGTTGGCTATCTGGCGCTGTTCGTGACGGTGGGGATCCTGTTCCTCTTCGTCAACCTCCTGGTGGGCTGGCTGTTGCGTCCCAGCGACCCCACCGCAGAGAAGGGGGAAATCTATGAATGCGGCGAGCCGACCATCGGTTCGAGCTTCGTGCAGTTCGATCTCCGCTTCTACGTCGTCGCCCTCCTGTTCATCATCTTCGACGTCGAAGTCGCCTTCTTTTTTCCCTGGGCCACGGTGTTCGGCAAGGCGACGCACCTGCTCGATCCGAACTTCGCCAAAGTAACCGCGACGACGCCGCCGCAGCTGACGCCCGATGCCGCCAACGTCTTCGCCGAGT
>JAEUIK010000291.1 GCA_016793185.1 Planctomycetaceae bacterium
TCCTGCTCTGGCTCATCCTCATGAGCGAGGCCTGGCTGCGCCCGCGCCCCGCGATGCTCGTCGGCCCGGACCAGGACTATGTGCGCGAACAGCGCGACAAGATCTACACAACCGCGCAGAGCACGCCGGGACTCAACAAGCTGATCCCCCCGCCGCGGAAATGGAATGACCGGGCGATCGACTTCGGGTTCTCGAAGTGCTACCTGGCCTACTCGGGATCGACCCAGCGCATGAGCGGTCGCTCGTGCCAGCTCATCGTCTGCAGCGAGCTCGACCGCTACCAGGAGGAGCCCGAGGAAGGGGCCACGGCCAAGCTGATCGAGGAGCGCACCAAGGCCTTCTTTCGGTCGCTGATCTACCGCGAGGGGACGCCGATCGGCGATGACAGCGCGCTGATCACGTTTTATGAGCAGAGCGATCAGCGAAAGTTCCAGGTGCCGTGCCCCAAGTGCAACTGGTTCCAGGAGCTCCGGTTCTTTCCCCATCGCAATGGCAAGTTCGCCGACTGCGGCGGCGTGGCGGGGCTGAAGGACAAGAACGGCGAATGGCTCAAGACCGAGCAGCTCGCCGAGACGGTCCACTACGTGTGCGAGCGGGGGTGCCGCTGGGAAGAGCGGCACCGGATGCCGGCGATTCGCGAGGGAATCTGGGTGCCCAAGGGGCAGTCGGTCAAGGGGGGGAAGCTCAAGGGAACCCCCGAGCGCGACGGTCGGCACAAGGGCTGGACGCTCGGCAGCATCTATTCGCCGCCGATCAGTTTTCACGACATCGCCCGCGAGTACTCGGAGTGCCGCGAAGACGATCGGTTTCTCCGCGGCTTCGTGAACAACTGGCTGGGGCTCAAGTTCTACGGCCGCCGGCGCATTCCCAAGTGGTACGAAGTCGGCCAACGACTCCGCGGCCAGCATCGCCGCGGCTTCGTGCCGCCGCAGGCGCTCTTCCTGGTCGCCGCGGTCGACGTGCAGCTCGATTACGTGGTCTGGCGCGTGCGAGCCTTCGGCGAGGGGGGGACGAGCTGGGGCGTCGATCGAGGAATCCTGCACGCGACGATCGGCAAGGATGGCCTGCCGGTCCCCGATACCGACCTGGCCAAGATCGACGAGCAGATCTTGAACCGCCGCTGGCCCCTCATCGCCCCCAACGCGCTGGGGCAAACGTCGCTGCAGGTCCGCCTGCTGGGGATCGATTCGCAGTATCACACGCTGGCCGTCCACAACTGGGTTCGCCGCCACACCGGGGACCGGGTGCGGACGATCGGCGGCGACAACAAGGACTTCGGCACGCTCTGGCGGAAAACGGTCGTCGAGAAGAGCGCCCTGGGGGGGGTGGTCTATCCCGGCGGGCTCGAGCGCTGGGGCATCCAGGTCGGCGCCTTCCGCGAAGAGCTGCGCAAGCGCTGGGACTGCGATCTCGAGTTGCCCGGCGCCTGGTGGCTCGAGTCAGACATTCTCGTCGACGGCGAGAGCTACCTGCGGCAGCTCGTGAACCGGCACCTGGTGTACGAGCGCGACCGGTTCGGCCGCAAGAAGAAGGTCTGGAAGAGCATTGACGGACGCATCCGCCATGACGACTTCGACTGCGAAGTCTACTGCCTGGCCCTGGGCAACATGGTGGTGGATTCGAATTGGGTCGGTCTCGTCGACCGCTATGCACCCAAGCC
>JAEUIK010000332.1 GCA_016793185.1 Planctomycetaceae bacterium
AGGTCTTCGGCCGCGGCGAGGGGGAAAGTTAATGGCGGCCCGCTTCAATTGGCAGACGACGCCGGCGGATGCTAGCGCGGGCCCCCCCTTGTGCGGGGCGGAGCGCGGTGGCTCCGGACTCCGCAATCTGGCCCGACACACGAGTTTGCGGCGATTTCGCTTGTGTCGGCCCCCCCGTCTGGCGAAACTGAGGGCGCCTGTCTGCACTGGCCGAAACTTTCGAGTCTGACATCTCCCTGAAGCCAGTGGGGTGGATTGATGGTCGAGATACGGCACAAGACGACCGCGGCGGTCTTGCTGACGGTCGACGGGGACGAGCTGCGCGGCATCAAGCTTTCCAATGCGCGCCTGGCCGGGGCGAGCCTGGCGGGCTGGGATCTCCGCGACGTCAATTTCCAGAACGCGGATCTCCGCGAGGCCGACATGCGCAGCGCGAAGCTCGCGGGGGCGTCGCTCAAGTCGTGCGCCTTCAATGCGGCCGACCTGGCCGAGGCCGATTGCGAAGGATCGAACTTCACCGACGCGACCTTGATCGGCACGAATCTCTGCGGCGCGAAAATGCAGAAAGCCATCCTGCGTTACGCGCAGCTTTCGGGCGCCATTCTCTGCGGCGCCGACCTGCAGGGGGCCGACCTGAGCATGGCCGATCTCCGCGCCAATTTCGAACGCGCCAATCTGGCGGGAGCCGATTTGAGAGGCTCCAATATCAAGGGGGCCAACCTGGCAGGCGCCAACTTGATGAACGCCAATTTGACCGGCGCCGACCTGACCAGCGCCAAACTCTTTGGCGCCAACCTGCAGGGCGCGACCAACAGCTTGGGCAAGGCTCTCGCGAAGCCTGCCGCAGCCAAACGCGTGGCCGCCGCCCCCTGGTGGCGCTTTTGGAAATAAGCCGATGACACCCGTGATCATCGCCGGCGCCATGCTTTTGACGGCCGGATTGCTGGCGGCGGTCGTCTTGCCTTTTGTGTGGGGACGTTTGCGCCCCTCCGCTGAGCCGCCTCCCGACACGTGGCCCGACAAGAGCAAGCTGCTCGAGCAAACGGCCGAGCTGGTGCGCGAGAAGTCGGCGCTCGAGCGCGACATCGCCGCCCGCCGCGCCGCCGAGGAGGCGTTGCGCCATTCCGAGGAAAAGTATCGCATCCTGGTGGAGAATGCCAACGATGCGATCGTCATTGCCCAGGACGGCGTGATCAAGTTCGCCAATCCCAAAACCGAAGAGCTGCTCGGCTATCAGGCCGAGGAGCTGGCCCGGATGCCGTTCACCGAGATCATCGTGCCCGAGGATCGGGCGATGGTCGTCGATCGCTACGTCCGCCGCCTGCAAGGCGAGGATGTCCCGAGCCGCTATCTGTTCCGGACGCTCGCCCGCGACGGCCAGCAGCTCGATGTCGAGATCAACTCGGTCAATATCATGTGGGAGGGGCATCTCGGCACCCTCTGCTTTCTCCGCGACATGACCGAGCAGAAGCGGGTCGAGCGCGAACTCCGCGCGAGCGAAGCGCGCTTGCAGGCGATCCTCGACAATTCGACCGCGGCCGTGTACGTCAAGGATCGCGCCGGACGCTACTTGCTGGTCAATCACTACTTCGAGCAGATCTTCCATTTGACCAAGGACGAGATCATTGGGCGGACCGACCTCGACCTCTTCCCGCAGGAGCTGGCCGCGGCGTTTCGCGCCAACGACGACCAGGTCCTGACGTTGCTGGCCCCGCTGCAGGTCGAGGAAATCGCCCGGCAGGACGACGGCGATCACACGTTTCTGTCGGTCAAGTTCCCGCTCTTCGACAGCGCCGGCCAGGCCACCTCGGTCTGCGGTATCTCGACCGACATCACCTCGCGCAAGCGGGCCGTCGAAGACCTCCGCCGCAGCGAGGCCCGCACCCGCGCCATTCTGGCGGCCTCGCCCGACCTGCTCTTCATCATCACTCGCGCCGGAACCTGCCTCGAGTATCGCGGCAGCGGCGAGTTTTTCTTCGCGCCGCCGGAGCAGATCGTCGGGCGGAACGTCACCGACTATTTCTCGGGCGACCTGGGCGAACGGTTTCGCCGGGTCATCGAGCGGACGCTCGACACCGGCGAGATGCAGACGCTCGAGGTCCGACTGCCGACGCCGGTGGGGACGCGCCACATGGAATCGCGCGTCGTGCTGTACGGCGCCGACGAGGTGCTCTTCATCGTGCGCGACGTGACGGATCGCAAGCGGGCCGAGGCCGAGCTGCACGAGGCGAAGCACGCGGCCGAGGCTGCCAACCGGGCCAAGAGCCGTTTCCTCGCCAACATGAGCCACGAGATTCGCACCCCCATGAACGGGGTGATCGGCATGACCGAGCTCGCCCTGGCCACCCCCTTGACCGACGAACAGCGTCGCTACCTGCGCGGGGTGCTGGAATCGGCCGAGTTCCTGCTGTCGCTGATCAACACCATCCTCGATTTCTCGAAGATCGAAGCGGAGAAGCTCGAGCTCGATCCCGTCGAGTTCCATCTCCGCGACGACCTGGCCGACACGGTCAACGCCTTGAGCGTGCGGGCACACGAGAAGGAGCTCGAACTGGTCTGCCACGTCCGCAGCGACGTGCCGGAACTGCTCGTGGGGGATTCGGGTCGGCTCCGCCAGGTGCTGTTCAATCTGCTGGGAAACGCCATCAAGTTCACTCCCCACGGCGAGGTCGTCCTCCGCGTCGAGAAAGTCTCGGAGCAAGGGAACGAGGTCGTACTCCGGTTCTCCGTGCGCGACACCGGGATTGGGATCCCGCTCGAGAAGCAGAAGCTGATCTTCGAACCGTTCTTGCAGGCGGACGATTCGACCACCCGGCAATACGGCGGCACCGGACTGGGCTTGTCGATCTCGGCCCAGCTCGTGCGCTTGCTCGGGGGCGAAATCGACCTCGAGAGCCAACCTGGCGCCGGGAGCTGTTTCTCGTTCACGGCCCGTTTCCGGACCGTCGCCGCCGAAACCCCTCCCGCCGTGGTGGTTGGGCCGCCGCACGTCCAGGGGTTGCCAGTCCTGATCGTCGACGACAACGAGTCGTCGCAGCAGGCGCTCGTCGAGGTTTTGCGCGGTTGGCAGTTCGCGCCGACCACCGCCGGCACGGCGCGCGAGGCGCTGGAGCGCCTGGGCGAACTCGACGGCCCGCGGCAGTTTTCCGTCGTGCTGGTCGACGCCGGGCTGCCGGGAGGCGACGCCCTGCAATTGGCCCGGCACCTGGCTGGCCTGTCGCCGCCGTTGCCGGTGATCCTGTTGCTTACGCACCGCGAGCCGCAACGCGACGTGCTGCATTGGCTGGGGGGGGCCGCGGCGCTGGTCACCAAGCCCGTCAAGCCGTCGGACCTCTTGGACGCGATCATGACCGCGCTCGGCGAGTCCCCGCCGCGGGGCGAACGCTCGGTCGCAACGAGTGCGCCGGAATTCGGCAAGACTGCGCAGCCCCTGCGCATCCTGTTGGCCGAAGATAACGCGATCAACCGCCGCGTGGCCGTCGGCTTGCTCGAAAGTCGAGGGCATCAGGTCCAGCCCGTCCCCGACGGCAGCGAAGCCCTGCAGGCCCTCACCCGCGACCAGTTCGATTGCATCCTGATGGACTTGCAGATGCCGGTGCTGGGGGGGCTCGAAGCGACTGCCGTCATCCGCCGCCGCGAACAGGGGACCGACCGGCATATTCCGATCATTGCCATGACGGCCCATGCCCTGTCGGGGGACCGCGAACGCTGCCTGGCGGCCGGCATGGACGACTACGTGGCGAAACCGATTCG
>JAEUIK010000387.1 GCA_016793185.1 Planctomycetaceae bacterium
AGCTTGGGCAGGACCGGCTCGGCCTCGCGCGGCAGACGGCGCAACTGGTCGACGCGGATTCCTTGCGGCGGCGGGTTGTTCAGGCCGTTCATCGGCGGCGGCTCGGGCGGCGGCGGGACGTATCCCTCTTGCACTTCGAACCCGAACGGATGGGCCAGCTCGCGTTGGGCCAGGGCCGCCCAGGGAGTGCCCGGGTTGCGTTCGACGCAGCGCTCGAGCAGCCGGCGGGCTTCGGCCGCCTGCTTCTCGGCGGCGCTCCCAAAGTTCAGTTGAGCCGACGGCTGGAACTTCCAGCGATTCGACTGGCGATTGACGAAGTCCGCCCCTTTGCCCTTCATCACCGCGCAGGCCCAATTGTATTCGTTGCAGCGGACTTGCATCGCCAGCAACCGGCCCAGCGTCAGGTCGTACCAGGCCAGCCAGCGCGGCGAGAGCTCCTGGGCGTACTCCTTCTCCATTCCGGCCGGTGCGAACGGGGCCAGGGCTTGCTCGATCGTCATCAGGTTGAACGCGACGCTCTGCTGGGCCTCGCGCAGCTGCTGCTGAAAGTTCTCGCCAGTCGGCTCGAACTCCAGCCGGGGCGTGCCTTTCAACTTGCGCTCGTGCGTGATATCGACCGCGCGGAGAACCGCCTGCCGCAGCCGGCTCTCGGCGACGAGCTTGCTGTATTCGGCCGCCGAGCCATAGTCGGGCAGGTAGCGCTTGACGGCCGCGAGCTGGAACGGCGATCGATCGGCCGGCTCTTCGCTGACGAAGTAGGCGCCGCCGGTGGCCAATGCCAGTCGCGTCAGCGCGAATGGCCCGATCCCCGAGCGGAGCTGTTCGTGACGCTCCCCCTCGAACCAGTAGGGGACGTTCAGCAACTCGAACCGGACGGCGTCGGGACCGCGATCGACCTCGATCGGATAAACGCGCCCGGTCTCGGGGTGGCGATAGGCGTGAAACCCCTTCTCGCGGCCGAACATGGCCGAAGGGCCGACGGCGTACACCGGCGCGGCGAGCTTCTGGCAGCCGCGAACGGCATCCTCGAGCAGCGCGTAATCATCCCCCGATTCATCGGTCCAGACCACGAGCATCAGTTGGCGATCGTGCCGGGTGTGCTGTGTGCGATAGCGGTCGAGCGTCGAGAGCACCGCGGCAAAGACGCTTTCGACGCCGCTGTCGTCGACCGGCAACTCGCGGATCGCGGCCAGGACGTCGGTCGGATCGGCCGTCGGCTTGACCAGGTGTTGTACGTCGGCGCCGAAACTGGCGACCGCGTTCGTCAATCGGCCCGGCGGGAATCCGCCGAGCTGGTCGATCTCCGAGAACACTCGCTCCAGCCGCTTGGCCACCTGCTGCCGCTCGTCCAGCAGGCTGATCGAAGCATCCATCAGCCAGATCACCAGCACCTCATGCTCGGCGAGGTTCGTGACGATCTCGTGCGTGATCCGGTCGACCGCACCTTGCACGTCCAGAACTTCGTCGCCGATCGTGCCGGTCCGCACCACCTGCTGGCTGATCTCCAAGGGAGACAGCTCTTGCACTTCAACCGGCACGACGTGCGGCGTTTCGAGATCCGCCGGCTCGAAGTTCTCGATCACGCGCGGCTCGCTCGCCGGCGCCGTGGCGGGGGCCAGCGCATTGGCGGCAATCTTGAAGACGGTCTGGGCCGGATCGTCGCTCGGATCGGCCATGTCGAACAACGTCGGCAACTCGGCCGGCTCGGGCTCGGCCGGGTCGTCGATCCAGGCCTGCAACTCCGTGATCAGACGCTGACCGTATTCAGGAAAGGTCAGTTGAGCCAGCACCACCAGCACCAGGGCGTGGGCGACGACGCTGGCGGCCGCGGCCACTGTCGAGCGCGAAGCGCCGCGCCGATGCTCCGACCAGAGCTCGCCCAGTCGGGCGCGGACCGTGGTGGGAGGGGCAGCCGGCTCGGCGGCCGAGGAATATCCCCCCCGCTCTGCTCGCAGTTCGTGGAGCCGGTCGAGAACCGCACGCATGCCCTGTTACTCCGCGGCGCCCCCCGCGTCGACACCGGCGTCGGTCCGGGAGTCCCAGACAGCCCAGTGCGCTCAGCTCGATTTTCGGCTGCCGGAGTGGCCGAAGCAAGCGTTTGTCGACTCCGCGACGGAGGCTCAGGCGGCGGGCTCGGAGCGCCGGGCGGGCTCGCTGGCCGCCGGGGCGGCTCCACCGGCCGCCAGCGTGGCGCTGGTCGCCACAATAATTGCCCCCTGCGTGCGCTGCCTGAGCCGCTCGACGCGGCGCCGTTCGACCCGTGCTACGCGGCGCCGATGACGTCGCCAGGCCAGGGCCACCAGCAGGGCCACCGTCGCCACGATGGCGGCCGTCATGGTGAATTCGAGGCCCCGGATCCAGCTCCAGATCTCGTCGATGTAGTTGGCATAGCGGTAGCTCAGGCCGAACACGATGCCGATGACCGTCGACGCCGAGACGAAGTCGACGAGAATGAACCGCCGGAAGGGCATCCGCATGATGCCGGCGGCCAGGTAGACCATCGAGCGGAGGCCGACCAGGAATCGGGCGATGAACAAGGCCTTCAGCCCGTGCCGTTGGATCAGACGCTCGGCCTGCTCCTCGCGCTGCAGCCGCACGGCCTGCGAGCGTCCCAGGAAGAGTCTTTGGCGGAGGATGCGGTGGCCGAAATGGTAGCCAATCGCATACATCAGCGTATCGCCGACCATCGCCCCGGCGATGCAGGTGAGCAAGGCCAGCCACGGTTCTTCGAGCACCTGCGTGGCCGAGGCCCAGCCCGCGGCGATGATGATCAGCTCTTCCGGAATGGGCAGCCCGCAGCCCGTCAGCGCAAGCGTGACGAAGATTCCCAGGTACGAGACATGCGCGAGCAGATAATCGAGCATCAAAACCGGAACTGCGGGTCCGCCTTCAGCTACAGTGCCGCCTGGAAATTCTAACCATTAGGGATTATCGGACTACCGCGAATGCGGACAATTTAGATATCCCCCGGGATTTGGGCAACACCGTGCCCAAACGGACAGTCGGCGCGCCGCCGAGCCTGGTTCGACCGGCACAGGCGTTTTCCGCGGTAAATCGCAGAACTTCTCAACTTGTGCCGGCTGCGTCGTCGACGAGTTGGAATTCCGCCGAGCCGAGCCCAAAGGTATGGATTTTGGGCCGGCGATGTCCCTGCGGCGACTCGACCAGAGCGGCCGCCACTCCCAGCTCCTCGCACAATTTCAGGGCTCCGTCGAGCCCCAGCACGTAACAAGCGGTCGAGAGGGCATCGGCCGCCGCGGCCGTCGGTGCAAACACCGTGGCCGACAGCAGTCCCTCGGCGGGCCAGCCCGTCCGCGGATCCAGGATATGCGCGTACCGCCGACCCGCGTGGCGGAAGAACTGGACGCTCGAGCCCGACGTCCCCAGGGCGCGATTCCACAGCCGGGCCAGTGCCAGCCGTTTGCCGGGTCGCAGCGGATCGCCCACGCCGACGGTCCAATGGAGAGACGGCTGCGCGGGCTCCACCGCGGCGCCGTCGGCCTCGGGCCACGGGTTCAGCGCCACGACGCTGCTCTGTCCGCCGTGCAGCAGGGCGCGATTCACTCCGGCGGCGCGCAGCAGTTCGGCGCAGCGGTCGAGCGCATAGCCCTTGCCGATGCTCCCGAGGTTCAGTTCGACGCCCGAGGCGCGAAAGCGCACTGAACGGTCCTCCCTGTTGAGCTCGACGTGCCGGCTGCCGACGCGCGCCAGGGCCGCGACGATTTCCTCCGCGTCGGGAACGCGACCCTGCCGGCGCTGAAATCCCCAGATGCGCGACAGTGGGCCCGAGGTGATGTCGTAGGCGCCCCCCGTGCGCGCTGACAACTCGACTGCGAATTGCAGCAGCTCGAACAGCCGTTCTTCGACCGGCACGGCCTCGTGCACCGCCCGGCGGTTGATCTCCATCAACTCGCTCGAATCGCGATAAGCAGTGAGTTGCGCCTCGAGGTCGTCGACGAGGTCGAGCGCGGCCACCGCGGCTTCGGGCCCAGCTTCCGGTCCGGCCGCCGGCAGGATGAACTCAAACTGGCACGCCATGGCGCGGCGCGAGAACTTGAGCAGGTACTCGTCGCCGCCAGGCGGAGCAGACGCGGCGCGAGCTGTGTCCGTTTCGTCACCGACCGCGGGGCTATGGGCGTCGACCAGGGACGCCAGAGCATCGCGGGCCGATAGCCCGGTCAGGAACTCGCGTCGCGTGTTTTGCGGCCGTTCAGTCATCATCGTCCAGTATAACCTCGCCGCGTCCCGCGCCGCGTGCGTTGCCGCTGTGCGGCGCCTGACCCATAATGGGGCTCGCGGTTTCGCGCTGCGCCGGGGGCCAGGCCCTGGCTTGTGCGGATCTCCGCGGGCACTGCCGGAGTCGATCACGTGTTTGTCGCTGCTAACTTTCCCCGACGATTGGCCGCGGCACTAGCTGCCTGGAGCCTGGCGGCGGTGACGCTGGCGGAGGGAGTCGATTCCCCGGAGCCGGCGCCGCGGCCGCAGCGCAGCCGCATCCGCAGCGACAATCCGCGCCGCGAACTCCCGACGGCGCCGCGTCCCGACCAGTGGGACACGGCGACACGCGCGGCATTTTTCGCCGACGCCACCCGGCACCTGGGCCCCGGCGAACCGCGCGCGGCGCACGTTACGCCCCCGGCCGGAGCGCCTGAGGATCAGGCGGGCGCGGCGCCGGCCGGTGCCGACGCGCCGACCGGCGTGCGCTGGTCGCAGCTCATTTCGCGCGAGACGCTCGAGGACGAGGTCAAGCAGCTGTCGACGGCCATCGCGCAGGAAGTGCGGAGCCCGGGCGCATTCAGGGCGGGTGGATCGCAGCAAGCGCGGCTGCACTTCACCTTATTGGCGGCGCTCTTCGAGGTGATCGGACAGTACGACGGCGAAGTTCGCTGGCAGGGTTCAGCGGCTGCCTGGGCTGAGCTCTTTGCCCGAGCGGGTCGCAACTGCCAGGCGGCCTCGGACGCCGCGTTCAACGAAGCGCGCGCGCGGTCGGCCGACCTGGCCGAACTGGTGCGCGGCGGCGACGTCGAGCTCCCCGCCGCGAGCCGCGCCACGACTGAGCCGTCCGCGGCGGTCATGGACCGCCGGCCGCTCATGAGCCGGCTCGAGCTCGCGCAACAAGAGCGGCTGGGGCCGTGGACGGCCAACGCGGCGCAGTTCCAGCGACAACAGGCCGAGGTGCAGCACGAGGCCGAGCTCCTGGCGGCGCTCGCCGCGCTGCTGCCGCGCGAGGGATTTGAATTCGCCCATGACGAGGGATTTCGTGCCCGGGCGGACGAATTGCAAGCGGCCGCCGCGGCGCTGCGCAAAGCGGCTGGCGAAGCGCGCTATCCAGAAGCGCGGAGCGCGGTCGGCGCGATCCAGCAGTCGTGCGAAAAATGCCACGCCGACTACCGCGGCTAGGCACTGCCGCGGCGCCTCCCCCACGCGGCGGTGGGCCGTGGCGGCCGCCTGACTAATGCACCACTTTCGACGGCTTGCGGCGGGCGACGCCGTTGGCCGCCGAGGTTTCCTTGAGCGTGCGCAGGTCAACCATCTCGGCCAACCCGGCCGCGGCCAGTTCGTGCCCAGTCACGTAACGGCCGGGATTGATCCACTTCTGCATCTCCGCCACCGGGAGATTGAAGAGGTCGGCCAGGAGCGTGTCCATCTCGGTTTCGAGCTGCCCGAAGTGGCGCGCCCATTCGGCCGCTTCGGCCAGACGGACATGCTCTTCGCTTTGCCACTTCATGGGATGGAAGAGCAGTACGCTGTAGGGGGTGACGACCCGGCGGACGCAGGCAGCGAAGGGCCAGAGCGCAGCCGAGCTGCACTCGCCCGTCACAATGCCGGTCGCTTGCAAGCGGCGCAGGCGGATCACGGTCATGAGCGACATCGCGCAATAAGGGCTTCCGCCCGGCGAGTCGAAGTAGAGCGTGCACTCGCCTCCGGGAGGCACGTCGAGCAGCTTATCGGTAAGCTCCGATTCGTTGTCGGTCAGGTCGCCGACCAGGGCAATTTCGAGAGGCCCTTCTCCTTCGTCCCGGTGCATTTCCAGATTTCCCTCATAGGAGAGCAAGATGTGAACGACTGCCTTCGCCCGGACCGGCCCATTCTCCTCTCTGGGCTCGTGCTCCGGCCGCTGCCTCCCAGTTTGCAGGTATAGCTTGAAACCATTGGCCGGACAAGCAATTAGCGCTGGAATCAACGGGCCGAACCGGCCCCTGGCCGGGCGAAATTGCCGCTGGCGCCGGCGTGGTCAGGCGGGTTAGGCAGGAGGCGCCGATTGCCCGGTTGGTAGGTCGGGAATCGGATTCTCCGGCTCGTCGCCATCGGTGCCTGTCTCACTCGCGGGGGGCACACGCCGCTCGCGCAGTCGCGTGGTCCCTTGGCAGCACTCGCACGCTTTCAGTTCGTACATCGGGATCGCGCAGATATCGCACCAGTAGTCCAGCTCGTACTTGCCCTCGGGGCGCAGCGTGTAGACCCGAATGATCTGGACGACCGGCGATCCGCGGAACTGGCGCACGTACAATTCCAGCTCGCGGTCGCGCAAGCGGGGGTCGAGCCAGAAGCCGCGGCCGCGGGCGTCGCGCACCAGCGGATAGATCTCGCCGTCGGCCGTCTCCAACGCGGCCACATCGTGCGCCGCGGCCGGATCCGTTTCG
>JAEUIK010000423.1 GCA_016793185.1 Planctomycetaceae bacterium
CGGCACGATGACCCAACGGATCGAACGGAAACAGAACACGATCGTCAGAATCAACAGCAGGTTGGCCGTCCGGCCCAGCAGCTCGCCATCCTCCTCGAGGTATTGAAAGCCGTCGACGACCATCACCGGCTCGCCCGTCAACACGCCACTGGGGTCGTGGGCTTGGACGAGCCGCCGCAGTTCGGCCACCGTGGCGGGACGGTCGGCGTCGGTCTGATCCTCGGGAACGAGCATGCAGACCACGGCCGCCGTCTGCCGGTCGGCGCCGACGGCGAAGCCTTCGAGCAAGCGAATGAAGGCGGGCCCCAGCACCTGGTCGTTGATGATCTCGCGCCCCAGGGGCGTGGTGGTCAGGCTCAATACGGCTTGCACGCCCGGCACGTCCTGCATCGCCTGGCTGAGCTGGTCGAGCCGCTCGATCCCCTGGGCGGTCAGCAGATTGGGATCGACGTAGGCCGCCAGCGCGATCTCGTTGCCCCCGAAGGTCCGCTTGAGCTGCCGATAGGGGACCAGCAGCGGGTCGTCGGGCGCGAACATGTTCTCGATCGAGCGATCGAAGCTGAGCCGGTAAGCTCCCTGATAGATGATCAATCCCATTACGGCCACGGCCAGCGCAAACAACGCCCAGCGCCAGGCGATCAACCAGGCGACGAAGCGCTCGCTACGAGATGGCATGCTCATCGGGAGGCCGAGTTGTTGGCGGAGGCGGCAGGCGACATAATCGCCGCGAACGGTTGGCGCGGATCTGGCATTTCCGACGCTATTGTATCGACCCCCCACTCCACGGCTACGCCGAATGGCTGCGAATGCCCCCACACGATCGACGCCCCGCGAGCCGCCGCGCGGCTGGCTGCGCCGCCCGGAAGTGTGGGTGCTCGGCCTCGCGGCGGTCTTCCGCGCCGCCGTCCTCGTGGCGGGCGCGGACGCGCTGGAGCAAGATCCCGATGCCTACCGCGCCATGGCCGAAGAATGGATCGGCTCGGGCGGACTCACGATCCACGGAGTCCCCAGCGCCTATCGGCCTCCCCTCTATCCACTGTTGTTGGGCTTGTGGGGAACTGTGTTCGGACTTGGCCCCGCTGCGATCGGCGCGCTGCAGTTCCTGTTGGGAATGGGGACGGTCGCCCTCGTCTTGCGGATCGGCCGGCACTGGGAGCGCGCGATCGGGGGCAATGCACAACCGGCCCACGACGAGCCCGCGACTGGCAACCCGTCGGCTGGCACTCGATCGACTGGCAACCTCGCGCTGGTGGCGGGGTTGCTGGTCGCCATCGATCCGATTTTGTTGTACCAATCGACGCAGGTCATGACCGAGACGCTGGCGACCCTGCTGGGGGTCGCTGGACTGTGGGCGTTGGGGCAGGCGGCCCAGCAGCAGTCGCGCGCCGCGAGCCTGGGTGCGGGAGTTCTGCTCGCGCTGGCGACGCTCTGTCGGCCAACATTTTTGCTGTGGGGACTAGTGTCGGCGCTGACACTCGGCGCAGTCGCGCGGCCGCCGGCCCGGCGGTGGAGCTTAGCGATCGCCTGTACGCTGGGGTTGGCTGCCGGTTTGGCTCCCTGGGGAATTCGCAATTTGGTGCAACTGGGGCGTCCCGTCGTGACCACGACGCATGGCGGGTTCACGCTGCTTCTGGCAAACAACAGCGACTACTACGAGCATCTGCGGCGCGGCGAGTGGGGCAAGGTGTGGACTTCGCAGGCCCTGGTCGCGCGGTGGCACAACGAAGTTGCTGCACACGGCGCCGATACCGAGCTCGCCCGCGATCGCCTCGCTTACCAACTCGCGTGGTCCGAGATCCGACAACAGCCGCTGCTGTTTGCCTACGCCTGCGCGGTGCGTTGCGGCCGGCTTTGGGGGGTGGTCCCGCATCGCGTCAACCCTGCGGAGCGGACGCTGCGCGGCGTGCTAAGGTGGAGCGTGGGCGTGGGATACACGTGCCAGCATCTGCTGGCCATCGCGGGGTTGGCGCTGCTCGCGCGGCGCGGGCTCGGACGGGGCCCCTGGCTCTGGGCGCTGCTGCTTGTGTTGAGCTTCACGGCCGCGCACCTCGCCTACTGGACCGACCTGCGCATGCGCGCACCGCTGGTGCCAGCAGAGTCGCTCTTCGCGGCGGCTGGAGCGACGGCGCTGGGCGCGCGGCTGACACGTCGCAAGCCGTTATGAAACCGGGGCTTGGAACGCTCGCTTTGAGCCCGAACGTGCCTTGACCGTTTTCGCGACCCGTTTCTATAATCCCGCCCCCGTTTGGAGCACCGGGGAATCACCTCTTAACGTTTGCTCCGTTTGAGTTTGTGCGCCCGCTCGGGCGGTACGATTCGACTCGCAAGGATGCCAGTCTGCTAGACCGCTGTGTCAGGCAATCTGGGCTCGCTGACAGCCGCGCGCCACGGGCGCGTTGCGCTCGCTCGCTGCGCGCGCTGGCCTGCCTCTTCACGGCCTGGCTCGCGCTCTGGCTGGCCGGCTCAAGTCGCGCGGCACCCTTCGAACTTCCCACGCCCGAGCCCGGCGAACCGATCAAGATCGGCGCCGATCGTGGCAGCCGTTGGCGCATCGGCGAGACCGACGTGTTCCTCCTCGACGGGCACTGTTTGCTGCGTCAGGGGCTCACCTACGCGCACTCCGGCAAAGCGGTGCTCTGGATCACGCGCAGCGTCGATGCCGCGGGCGCGCCGACGCAGACCGTCACG
>JAEUIK010000443.1 GCA_016793185.1 Planctomycetaceae bacterium
CGACTCGCTGACCCCTCGGTTGATTGCGATCGTGGCCGAGCGGACCGGCTATCCGGCCGAAATGCTCGGGCTCGATATCAATCTGGAGGGTGAGCTCGGGATTGACTCGATCAAGCGCGTCGAAATCATCGCCGCATTTCGCCGCGAAGCGATTCCGGGGATGCAGGAGCCGCCGGCCGAGTTCATGGAACATCTCGCCGCGGCGAAGACGATGCGGAGAATCCTCGAGGTGGTGTCGCAGATGCGCGGCGGACCCGCGACCGCGCCGCCAGCCCCGCCCCCTGAAGCGCCGCACTCCCAAGCTCCTGCTCAGCTCGATCCTGATGATCTTCTCACCACCTTGCTGCGAATCGTCGCCGAGCGCACGGGCTATCCCGCCGAGATGCTCGACCTCGATATCCATCTCGAAAGCGAGCTGGGAATCGATTCGATCAAGCGGGTCGAGATCATCGCCGCGTTCCGACGTGAAGTGCGACCGGACCTGGTCGAGCCTCCGCCAGAACTGATGGAGCGACTGACTGCGGCCAAGACGATGCGCTCGATCATTGATGCCCTCAGCCTTCCAGCGGCCGCGAATGGCCATGGCGCTGCCGCGAGCCCAGTTGCCAGCCAACCCCCTCCCAATGGTGCGGCAAGCGAGAACGGCGCGGTGTGTCCCCGCTGCGTCGCCGAGGCCGTCGCGGCGCCCGTGACTCGTCTCGACCAGCTCAGCGCCGGCGCCGTGATCGTATCGGCCGACGATCACGGCATTGCCAACCACTGGGCCGAACAACTCCGTGCCGCGGGTCATCCCGTTGTCCAGCTCTCCCATGCCGATCTCGCGGACCGCGAATCGGCGCGGCGCGCCTTCGAGATCGTGCGGCGCGAGTTCGGGGCGATCGCAGCGGTCGCACATCTGGCTCCCCTCGACGATGCCCCCCCCTGGCCCACGATCTCGCGCCGCGCCTGGCAGGAGCGGTTCGCCCTCGACGTCGAGGGAATGTTGTACTTGCTCCAGGCTCTCGAACCCGAATTGACTGCGCCCGGGCCGCGTGTGCGAGTTCTGTGCGCCACCCTGGGCGCAGGCGACTTTGCGCGACCCGGGACTGCGAACGAGCGCGAAGCGACGCATCCCTGGCGTGGCGGATTGGCCGGGCTGCTGAAGGTGGCCGCCTGCGAATGGCCCCAGCACGCTTTTCGGGCGGTCGATTTTGCCGAGTTCCCCACCACCGAACAGCTGGATCGCGAACTGCGAGCCGCAGGCGCGGTCGAGATCGCCTATCGCGGGACGCAGCGCTTGACCGTTGAAACGCGCCGGGAGGAACTGCCGGCGCTCGAGACGCCGCACGCCGCTACCACCCTGACGCGCGACAGCGTGGTCTTGGTCACGGGGGGCGCCAAAGGGATCACCGCGCAGATTGTCGCGGAACTGGCGCGTCAGGTTCCGGCCCGGTTCATCCTGCTGGGACGCTCGCCGTTGCCGGACACGGAGGAGCCGGCCGCCACCGCAGGCATCGAGCCCGATCATCTCTTGCGTCCTGCCATCATCGGCCAGTTGCGGACCGCGGGCGAGAGTCTGACTCCAGCCCGCGTCGAGGCAGTGCTGGCGCGCATCAAGAGCGACCGCGAGTTGCGCCGCAATCTAGCGGCTATTGCGTCCACCGGGGCCGAAGTCGAGTATGTCGTCTGCGACCTCCGTGATCCGCTCGCGCTCGGGCAAACGCTGCAGGCGTTGCAAGACAAGTACGGCGTCATCGATGCCCTGATCCATGGTGCGGGCATCATCGACGATCGCGCGATCAAAGATAAGACCACCTCGTCGTTCGAGCGGGTCGTCGGGACCAAAGTCGACGCGCTCCTGGACCTGCTCGCTCGACTCGACCTGACGCGCTTGCGGTTGATCGCTCTGTTCGGCTCCACCTCGGGCATCTTCGGCAACAGTGGGCAAGGCGACTACGCCGCGGCAAACGAGATCCTCAATCGCTGCGCACGACGCCTGCAGTCGATCTGGTCGGGCAAAGTGGTGACGTTGAATTGGGGACCATGGTCGGGCGCGGGCATGGTCACGCCTGAGGTTGCCGAGAAGATGCGTGCCCAGGGCGTCGACTTGATTCCTGTGGCGGCCGGCAGCGCCGCGGCCTGTCGCGAGATGCTCTCGCCCCGCGGCGACAATCCGCGCGTGGTGCTGGGGCGCGGACCGTGGCTCGACGCCGAGCGGCTCCGTGCAGGCCGGCTCGATTTGAGCGCGTCCGGCCCGCTGCTGGCGGGGCACTCGGTCGAAGTGGGCGGCGATGGTCGCGTCGAGGCCCGCGTGAGGCTCAATCCTCAGACGCGTTACTTGCGCGACCATTGCATCGAAGGGAAGGCCGTGCTGCCCGTCGCGGTCGCCGTGGGGTTCATGGCCGAGGCCGCGCACCGCGCGCGGCCCGCATGGCACGTAGCCTCGGTCGCGAACGTACGGATGCTTGGCGGAATCACCGTCGAAGGCGCCGGCCGGGAGATTATCGTCGCGGCGGAACCGCTGGGGCAGGAGTCGGGCGTGGGGCAGTGGCGCGTGAGAATCACGGCCGCCGACGTGCCGCAGCGAACCTTGTACGATGCC
>JAEUIK010000474.1 GCA_016793185.1 Planctomycetaceae bacterium
CGACGTCGGTCCAAAAGTGCAACCGGCCGCCGGGAATCAGCGCGCGTTCGATCTCGCGCACCGAGCGCTCGTTAAGCACGCGACGCTTCTTGTGGCGTTTCTTCCACCAGGGATCGGGGAAATAGACATGCACCGCGGCTACCGTGGCAGTCGGCAGCCACTCGACAAAGAACCGCTGAGCATCGCCGTGCAGCATCCGGGCGTTCATGATTCCCGCCCGGACGAGCTTGCCGGCCGCATGCGCGGCGTACTTTCCCTCGACTTCGATCCCCCAGAAGTCGTGCTGGGGGCGGGCGGGGGCCGTGTTGAACAGAAAGAGCCCCTTGCCCGACCCGATCTCGATTTCGAGCGGCGCGCGCCGGCCAAAAATCTCCTCGGGCGCCCAGGGGGCCGGCAGGTCATCCAACTTGATGAGATGCCGCGAGAGGTCGAGCTGGGGAGTTTTGCGGAGCGCGCGGCGTCCCATAATGCACGACGTCTGGCTCAGCCAACGGACGATTGAGGCTGCATGAGAGCTTCCACCGGCAAGGCGATTCCCTTGATCTGCCCTTCGCAAACCAGTGTGTTGCCGACGTACTCCTGGAAGGCGCTGACGCACATCGCGCCCGGACGCATCTTGACCATCTTCGCGATGATCACCAGGCGATCGCCGGGGCGAACCGTCTCGCGAAAGCGAACCTCTTCGAGGCCCCCAAAGCCCAGCATTTCGCGCGCGCCCAGCAGGTTATGCCGGTGGACGTAGTAGCTGGCCAATTGGGCCGCCGCCTCGCACATCATCACGCCGGGCATCAACGGCATGCCGGGCATGTGTCCGCGAACCCAGAACTCCTGGTCCGTGATGTCCTTGTAGCCCACGCAGGTATGGGTCGCGACATCCTCGTAGACGATGGCGTCGATCTGCTCCATCTCGAAGCGCTGAGGATTGAACCGGCGAATGCCCTCGCGGTCGACCAGGACCCGACTCAGGTCGAGGGCATCCAGAGCGATGATGGGAGCTTTGCCGGGCAAACGTAACTCCTTTATGGTGAATCCCTTATATGCGGATCCCCGCATCGCGGCCATTGTATCGAATTCGTGCGAACTCGACAACGCGAGCAGCGCGGGGCAACCCGTCTCAGGTCTTCACCAATTGACGCTTCTGCTTACGGGCTTTGCTGTTAGCGGGACGCTTGCCGTGATTGGCTTTCTTCAGCGTGCGATGCGGCTTGGCCATGGCAGGAAATCCTTCTGATTGCTGGTCGCCTGAGGGAACGGGCTGGGGCGAGCACCCCGCGAATCCCCAATTTAGCAAGCCGTCCCGTTGGACGGTAGCGGACCCTTGCGGAACCCAGGGGGAAGGTCGACCCGGGGGCCTGCCCCACCGGGCGTACGACTGCGGCCCTGGAATTCCGCGGCACGACCGCCGGCCCGGCCATCAATCGCAATGCGTCAGCCGGGCCAGCCGGTCCAGAATATCGCGGGCCGCCCCCGAATCGATCGCCTCGGCGGCGCGCTGCGCCGCCGCCGCCGGTTCGCTGGCCGACCGCGCCACGAGGATCGCCGCGGCCGCGTTGAGGACGACGATATCGCGGGCCGGCCCCCGCTCGCCCGCCAGCACCGCGCGGATCCGTGCGGCACTTTCGGCCGCGCTCGAAATGCGAATCGGGTCGAGGCTCAAGCGCGCGATCCCGAAATCTTCGGGCTGCCAGACAAGTTCGGCCGGCGCGCCGGATCCAACCTGGGTGACATAGGTTTCGCCAGCCAGGGTCACTTCGTCGAGGCCGTCACTACCGGTCACGACAAAAGCTCCTTCGGTGCCCAGCAGGGCCAGGGCCTCGGCCAGTTTCGGCCGCAGCGTATTGTCGCCGACCCCGAGGAGTTGGAAGGGAGCCCCGGCGGGATTCGTGAGGGGACCGAGGAGGTTAAAGATCGTGCGAATCCCGAGCCCGCGGCGCACTTCCGCGACCTGCTTCATCGAGGCGTGCCAGAGAGGCGCAAAACAAAAGCAGAGCCCCAATTCCTCGAGGCAAGCCTCGACGCATTCCAGCTCGGCTTCGATGTTCACCCCGAGCTCTGCCAGGACGTCGGCCGAGCCGCTGACGCTCGTCGCGGCGCGATTCCCGTGCTTGGCGACCGGAACTCCGGCCGCGGCAGTCACGATGGCGGCTGCCGTGCTGACGTTGAAGGTGCGCGACGCATCGCCGCCGGTGCCGCAGGTATCGACCAATCCGGTCCGCGAGCTCTGGATCGGACGCATGTGGCGGCGCAGGGCGGCCGCCGCGCCGGCGATCTCGGCGACCGTTTCTCCCTTCATCGCCAGGCCCGTCAGAAACAGTCCGATCTCTTCGGGGCGACACGCTCCCTGCATGATGAGCGAAATCGTTTCCGTCATCGTCTCGCGAGTCAGGTCGGACCCGGCGGCCAGATTGCCGATTGCGGTTTCGATCACGCTGAAATCACTCCCTCACCCGAGTCGGCCTCGATCGGGTCCGATCCGCCGGCGGCGGCCCCACCCGAGGCCCGTCGCGGCGCTTGACCCGGCCGCGCACCGCGCTCGAGCGCATTGCTGCCGGCCACTGTGAATTCTAGTAGGGACGCGGCGGGCAAGGTAGACGCTCGATTCTCAGCCGGTAAACTCACAGCAGGCAGTTGGGATTCGAGCCGGGCGCCGCCGTACGCGGCCCCGCCAGCATGGTTCCGCACGGAAACGCTATGGCACGGAAGGTGATACTCGACGTCGACCCCGGCATCCACGATGCCGTGGCGCTGACGATCGCGATGTTCGATTCGAGCCTCGATGTCGAGGCCGTCACGGCCGTGGCGGGAAATGTCTCGGCCGAGCGCGCGAGCCGCAACGCCCAGGCGACGATCGAACAGCTCGACCCGCCGCGGCTGCCGCGGATCGGTACGGCCACCGATCCCGATTTTGGCCTGCCGTCCGACGCGCGGCATCTGTTCGGGGCCGACGGGTTGGGGAACGCCAACTTCGAAGTGGCCGAATTGGTCAACCAGCATCCCTCCGAGAAGCTCATCGCCGACGTCGTGAAGGCCCATCCGGGCGAGGTGACGATCGTCGCGCTCGGGCCGCTGACGAACATCGCCCGCGCGTTCCAGCGCGACCCCTCGCTACCCGGCGCGATCGGCCGGCTGGTGATTCTGGGGGGGACCTTCGAAGGGCCCGGAAATGTCACTCCAGCGGCCGAGTTCAATATCTACGCCGATCCGCTCGCGGCGAAGATGGTCTTTCGTGCTCCCTGCACGAAGACGCTCATCCCGCTCGACCTCACCTCGCAGATCGTCTTCGCCTACGACTTCCTCGAGCGGTTGCCCAGCGAAGAGTCGCGCGCGGGGCGGTTCTTGCGAAAGATCCTCCCCTTCGCCTACCGCTCGCACCACCAGCACCTGGGAGTCGAGGGAATTTTGATGCACGACGTCGTCGCCCTGGTCGCGGCCACGAATCCCGAGCTCTTCACGACCGAAGAGTTCGCGGCCGAGGTCGAGACGACCGGCGAAATCACCACCGGCGCGACGGTGATCGACCGCCGCAAACTGCCGGGCCAGCGCCGCAATCTGGAAGTCGCGCTGCAGATGGATGCCCTGGCCGTCAACGATTGCGTCCTGCGCGGAATCACCCGCGCGGCGCAAGCCACGCTTTAGCGCTCGGCGTTGGCACCCCGCCTGCCTGCACGCATGCGCCGCGCGAGCACCAGCAGCGCGCCCCCTGACGCCAGCAGCCATCCCGCCCCCGGCTCGGGCACAACCGCGATCGTGCCCGCCGCAAACGGGCTGGCTGCGAAGGGGGCAAAATGGTCGGCCCACACGGTGTAATCGGCCCCATCCACAAGGCCATCCCAGTTGAAATCACCGTGGGCAAAGAGATTTGTCGTCGTCAGAAAGTGATCGGCCCAGGCCGTGTAGTCGGCGCCGTCGACGATGCCGTCGCGCGTGGCGTCGCCCGGGCCGGGGAGGCGGACCGCCCAGCCTTCGGTTTGTCCCTGCGGGTTGACCCCCTCGCCGACGATCGTCAGTCCATTCGCCGAGATGGCCGTGGCCGTGCTCAGCGACCAGCCGGCCGGAATCGCGAAGCCATTGGCCACGAGCCAATTCTGGAGATCAAGCGTGCCGTAACTCGGCGTCCAGAGAAACGCGTCCTGGCGCGTGCCGCCGGCGTCGACCCCCACGATGCGGGTGCCGTCCCCCGAGATATCCGCGGCCAATAGCTGCGGCGAGCCCGGCACCAGGTGCGGCAGCGGGACCATCCCGTCCGCCTGCGTCCAGCGATAGGACTTCAGTTGGCCGAGAAAGTCGAGGTAGATCCCCACCGCAACCGAGCCGTTGTCCGCCAGGGAAACGGGGTAATTCACGAGTTCGCTGGGAAGCGAGCCCAAGAGTTGCACCGGTTGTCCCGCGCGCCAAATGCCGGGCCCGAGGGTCCCCAGTCCCAGCACGGCGGCGCCATCGCCGGTCACATCGGCGGCCAGCGAAAAGTCCCCGACCGCGGTCGCCGCTCCCGCGCCGCTCACCCAGCGGAACGAATGCACCAGGTCCCACGTGCCGACCACGACGTTGCCGCTGCTCGACATGGCGGCCGCATGGGCGCCGAAGTCGAGGTCGAACACGCCTTGCATGGGCAGCGCGCCGGTTGCGGCCGTCCAGCGCAGGTTCTTGCCCGCCACGACCGATCCGTCGGCGTTGGTCGCCGTGGCCGTCGCCAGGGGGAGCGGCTGGATCCCCGCGGCGGCGGTCCAACGGAAGCCGGAAGTGCCACTCGCGCCGATGGACTCGCCGACGACGACGAGTCCGTCGTCCGAAACATCGTTGGCGGCGCTCGAGTAGCCTCCACCCGGGAGGTCGCCGAGGCCGTAAAAGCCGGGTGCCGCCGCGGCGGCGGAATTCCCCGCCACGAACCCAGCCACCAGCAGCCAACCGCTCACGCGTCGGAACATGAGGCTCCCCCTGACGGCCCACCTGAAGCTGCGCGACACACGTCGAGCCGGTGCGTCCGTAGTTTCGGCTCGCGCCGCCACGGGAGTCGGCTCGTCGTTCCCGCTACGATCACACGAAACGGGGCGCAGAGCAAGCGAAATGCGCAACCGGATCGAGCGGAGTGGGACTCCGCCAGCCTCCGGCCGCAGGCCAGCTAAGATGCCGAGAAATTCGGCTCGCGAAAGCGATAGCCGACCCCGCGGACGGTTTCGATCACGTCGGCGTGCCTGCCGAGTTTTTGCCGCAGCGAGCGGATATGGACGTCGATCGTCCGCTCCAGCACCATGGCGTCGTCCCCCAAGGCGGCGTCGATCAACTCCGACCGCGAAAAAGCCCGCCCCGGTTGGCGAACCAGGACCTCCAGCAGGCGAAACTCGCTCAGCGTCAGCCCGAGCGGCTCGTCACCCACGAGCACGCGATGGCGGTGCCGATCGATCGTGATCCCCTGGCTCGAGACAAGATCGCTGTCGTCCACGGCTCCCGCCCGGCGGCGCACGAGCGCCTTGATCCGCTCGAGCAGGACCTTGACGCTGAACGGCTTGGTGACGTAGTCGTCGGCTCCCAACGACAGGCCGATCACCTGGTCCGATTCCTCCGCCCGGGCGGTGAGCATCAGGATCAGCACGTCGCGGGTGACGGGGTTCGCCCGCAGGCGCCGGCAGACTTCCAGCCCATCGACCATCGGCAACATCAGGTCGAGGAGCACGAGATCGGGAACTTTGACCTCGGCCTGCTGTAGCCCCTCGGGCCCGTCGCGCGCCAGCAACACCTCGTAGCCCGCCTGCTTCAGGTTGTAGGCGAGCACCTCGGCCAGCGAGCGGTCGTCTTCGATGATTAAGACTCTTGCGGGCGCCATGCTTGATCCTCACGCGGCAGGTGAATGCCGTCGTGTTTGTGTCGGGCGATCTCGCCTTCGACCAGGTAAATCACGTCCTCGGCGATGTTCGTCGCGTGATCGGCGATGCGCTCGACGTGCCGCGACGCCGAAAAGCAGTGCAGGGCGGGCTGCACGCAGGCCGGGTTCGATTCCATCTGGCCGCGCAGCTCGTCAATCACGTCGCGGTTGTACTTGTCGACCTCGTCATCCAGCAGGCAAATCCGCCGGGCGGCCTGCGAATCGAGATTCACGAACGAATCGAGGGAGTTGCGGACCATCAACGTCGCCAGATCGATCATCCGCTCGAGCTTGGCCGGGATCGGAAAATCAGGGTAGGG
>JAEUIK010000502.1 GCA_016793185.1 Planctomycetaceae bacterium
GCCCGGATCCCGTCGAACGCCAGTCCATCGCGGCGGAGTCCAAAGCCCAGGGAGTACGCTCCCTGGGTTTTTCCGCCGGGCTGCGTGTGCGCTCCCGGCATCGGTCCAGATGGAGTCCCACGGAGGGGGCTCCCTGGGTCAGGCTCGGGACGGGCGGATCGGCATTTCGGGAGGGCCGGGGCAGTTGGTTCCGGCCCACAGGCACCCTCCGCAGTGCCGCGCAGGAGAAAAAAGAAGACAAGAAGTGGATCTATAAGCCGGGTTCTGTCGCCGGACGGCGTTGCCGCGCGCCCGGCCGATGACCATTTCTCTAGGAAGCCGATTGCTCGGCTTCTCGAGCAGCCTACCCGGAAGTCAACCGGGCCGGACAAGCCCGTGCGCGCGCTGGCAGCCGACTTGCGTCCGCCGCCGGCGGGCGTCCTTCCTGTTTGGCCTTGCTCCGGGTGGGGTTTGCCGAGCCAGGCTGGTCACCCAACCTGCTGGTGAGCTCTTACCTCACCGTTTCACCCTTACCAGGGCCGGACATGTCGAACAGCCCTGGCGGTTTGCTTTCTGTTGCACTTTCCCTGACCTTGCGGCCGGTGGGCGTTACCCACCACCCTGTCCTGCGGAGCCCGGACTTTCCTCTCGCCACCCGAGGGCAGCCAGCGGTCATCCGATCCACTTCCTGTCTTCAGCGATCCAGCATAGTCCTACGCAGAGAGGGGCGAAATGGCTCGGGAGGTTTCTGGGGATTACTGAGGTCGGGCTCACAGAGCCCGACTACAGAAGAACCGAGGCCTGTGGCCTCGGCTACAGGAGACGCAGACCGGCCTCGCAGAGGCCGGCCACAGGGGACCGAAGACAATGCAGAAAACCCGAGGCCAATGGCCTCGGCTACAGCGGACGCGGACGGGGCGCGTCTGGGGTGCCACTGCGGGCTTGTCCCGCAGTGTGAGCCGCCAACAGGCACTGCTAGACGAGCTAGCAGTGGCACTCATCTCGACGATTAACGACAGTCCGTCCACGGCATGTTCTGAACGCGAAAAACCCCCGGGCGAGGCGCGCGCACTTGCCGTGCGCGCGGGATCGCCGCGGGGGTGCATGTCACGTTTGGACCACTCGCATCCCGGACAGCCGAAGCGGCTCTTGAGGGACGGAACACTGGCCACCGAACAGGGGTCTGCCGGCTGACTTGTTGGGCGATTCTTCTTCAGGATCGCTCAACGTTCACCGGCCCGCGTGCTTCGGCTGTGGACCGTTTGGTATGGACTCACGAAATGGCGCGGGTCGAACTTCGTGGTAAGCGGAGCGGAACGCGAGGGTCTCGACCCGCCTTCGCATTCCCTTGGATGCCGCTCGGAAGGGCTCCTGGCGCTTGGGCCTGTCGCCGGCGACATGTCAGGCCGACGACTCACCCACTGGGTAAGGCTATCCAGCTCGTCGGCACATTGCCGAGCGAAAGGGCTCGATCAAGAACGGCCCGAGCCCGATTCGTCGCGAGGTTGGGGACCGCCCGTCCAGCGGCCAGGTTCACTGCGGCGGATGCTACAACGACCGCTGGCCTGATTTCTAGGGGAAGTTTTTTGCGGGAGCGTGCGCTGGAATTCTTTCTTGGTGTTCTTGGTGGTTCGATCTCCAACCGGTCGGGCTTCTGTAGCTGGCCTCTGCGAGGCCGGCGGTTCGACGGAAGATCGTCGCGGACGCGGGGACCACCAAGGGCACGTAGTGAGGATGCGCGCGGAGGGGGTTGGCCGCGAGGGAACGGATTCTTCCTTTGTGGTCTTGTTGGTTCGATCTCGGCCCGGTCGGGCTCACAGAGCCCGACTACAGAAGACCGAAGACAATGCCGAAGATCCGAGGCCACTGGCCTCGGCTACAGAAAGCGCGGACGGGTGACGCCGGCAGGCAGAGTCCGGAGGTCATCTGCCGCGTTGGCGCAGCGCTTCGTAGAAGAGTACGGCCGCGGTGGCCGAGACGTTGAGGCTATCGGCGATTCCCCGCATCGGCAGGCGAATTGGCGTCACGTCGGCGGCGGTCCAGCGCGGGTCGAGCCCCGCGGCCTCGCTTCCCAAGACCAGCGCCGTAGGGCCCCGCAAGTCGGCCTGCGTGTGGTCGAGTTGGGCATCGAGCCGGGCGGCGAAAATCCGGAAGCCCCTCTTGCGCAGCCAATCCAAGACTTCATCGGCACTCGCGACGGCCGACGGCACTTGGAAGATCGTCCCCAGGCTGGCGCGGATCGCGTTCGGGTTTTCGAGATCGGTGCCGCCGTCGACGATCAGCACCGCATCGACGCCCGCCCCATCGGCGCTGCGGAGGATCGCCCCGAGGTTGCCCGGTTTCTCGATGCCGGCCAAGACAGCCACCAGCGGATTCTCGGGAATCGTGAGGTCGCTGAGCCGCCGCGCGCGGGCGCGGGCGACAGCGACGACGCCTTCAGCGCGGTCCCCGAACGCCAACTTGGCCATCACCTGCGGCGTGACCGGCCAGACCTCGCAGCCCGGCGCCGCGCTGCCGGTCCTCTCCGCGAGGCGTTGCAAGACCGACTGGCTCTCGGGCGAGTGGCAGAGTTCCTCGCAGACGAAGATCTCGACCAGATCGACGCCCGCCGCCAGGGCGCGGTCGACCTCGCGGGCGCCGTCAATCACAAAACGCTGCTGCTTGTTGCGCTGGCGGCGATCGCGGAGCTTGATTGCATCCTTGATCCGCGGATTCTGCACGCTGGTGATCGAAAGGTTCGGCATCGTCATCGTTCAGGAGCTGCTCTGGCAACAATTACCGGAAGAGCCGAATTCTTCCGGACGCGGAATGAACCACCACGACACGACGACACCACGGGGGAGACAAATCAAGGAGAAGCCACGAAGTCACTAAGAATGCCAGCAAGCCGAGCAGACATTGAATGGCATTTCGTGGTGGCGTGGTCGCTTGTTCGCTCGTACATTCGTCAGAGGTTCTGCAGGATTCAAATGTCCGGGCGAGCCCTGACCTACGACTTCGCAGTAAACACCGGCCGTCGATCACGGTCGAGGACGCCGCTGCGCCGTCTTGCGCTTCGGGCGATACCCCGCCTTGGGAGAGCTCGGTGGATTCTTCGAATGTTTGTCGCGGGCGCCGGCCTTGGGCCGTTTCCCGCCAGCAAGCGCATGCTTGGCCTCGTCGCGGCGCTGCTGCAGCGCCTCGCGCGGCGGGTTCTCAGGGATCAGGCAATCGCAGCCCGAGCCGATCAGGTCTTGCCGGCCGGCCGACTCGAGCGCCTTGCGCACTTCAAAATAGTTCTCCGGCTTGAAGAACTGCAGCAGCGCGCGTTGCAGCTTGCGATCGCGCAGGTGCCGGGCGACGTAGACCGGCTTCTTGGTGAACGGGTCAATGCCCGTGTGATACATGCAGGCCGCGATATCCATGGGGCTCGGAATAAAGTCCTGCACCTGGTCGGGACGGTAGCCGTTCCGTTTAAGGAAGACGGCGAGGTCGATCATCGCGTCCAAGTCGCTGGCCGGGTGGCTGGCGATGTAGTAGGGAATCAGGTACTGCTTCTTGCCGGCGGCCGCCGAAGCCCGCTTGAATTGTCGATCGAACTCGAGAAAATCCTCGGGCCCCGGCTTCTTCATCGCTTCGAGCACGCGCGCATCGGTGTGCTCGGGGGCGATCTTCAGGTAACCGCCGACGTGATGCTCGACCAGTTCGCGGATGTAGCGCGGGTCGCGCCGCGCCAGGTCCATCCGAATGCCCGAGGCCACCAGCACCTTCTTGATCCCTGGCTCCTGGCGGGCTCGGCGCATCAGGTCGATCAGCGGACCGTGATCGGTCCCCAGCAGTTTGCAGATCTTGGGGTGCACGCAGCTTAACCGGCGGCATTTGGCTTCGACCTCGGGGCGCGAGCAGCGCATCTCGTACATGTTGGCCGTGGGTCCGCCGATGTCGCTGATGACGCCGGTGAAGCTTGCGTCGTTCTGCAGCTGTCGGATCTCGCCCAGCACCGAGGCGGCCGAACGGCTTTGGATGATCCGACCCTCGTGAGCCGTGATCGAGCAGAATGTGCAGCCGCCGAAGCAGCCGCGCATGATCTGCACCGAGTGGCGCACCACTTCGTAGGCCGGGATTCGCGCGTTGCCATACATCGGGTGCGGGCGGCGCGTGTAGGGGAGATCGTACGCCCGATCCATTTCCGGCTGCGTCAGCGGCAGGGCCGGAGGGTTGGCGACGATCGCCTCGCGCCCATGCCGCTGCACCAGGCGGCGCGCGTTGTAAGGGTTCGTCTCGTTGTGGATGATCTTCGTCGCTTCGGCGAAGGCCGGCTTATCGGTCGAGACCTGCTCGTAACTGGGGAGCTCGAGCGTGTTCTCGGTGGGGACCGGCTCGCTGGCCCCCAGCCGGTAGACCACGCCCCGAATATCGCGCAGCTCGCGCACGGTCTGTCCCGCGGCCAGGCGCTGGGTGATCTCGATAATCGGCCGCTCCCCCATCCCGAAGACCAGCAGGTCGGCCTTCGAATCGAGCACAATCGAGTGGCGGACCTTGTCGCTCCAGTAGTCGTAATGGGCCAGGCGGCGGAGACTCGCTTCGACACCGCCGGCGATGACGGGCACCCCGCGATAAGCCTCGCGGGCGCGCTGGCAATAGGCCAGCGTCGCGCGATCGGGACGCCGGCCGATGGCGCCGCCTGGGCTGTACGCATCGTCGTTGCGGACTTTGCGATTGGCCGTGTAGTGGTTGATCATCGAATCCATGTTGCCGGCGCTCACGGCAAAATAGAGCCTGGGCCGGCCGAACGTCTTCCATGGTTCGCACGAGTGCCAGTCCGGCTGCGAGAGAATCGCCACGCGAAAGCCTTCGCGCTCGAGCACGCGCCCCAACAGCGCCATGGCGAAGCTCGGATGATCGACGTACGCGTCCCCCGTGACGAAGACCACGTCAACGTAGTCCCAACCCCGGGCCTCCATCTCCGCCCGCGTGGCGACGAGCGGCGTGGTCGCGAGCGGACGGACTGTCGGCGCATCCGGCGACCGGTCGACAATCGGCAACAGACCTGCGCTAGATTGGCCGGAAGAGGACATTCGACATCCGGGCAGTGCCGGTGAGAGATTCGGTGCCACGGCGGGCTCGTCCCGCCGTGCTTTTGTTGCGCAGCTTCGAACTGTTGACTCCAGCTACACCACCGCACTGCTGGGCAAGCCAGCAGTGGCACCTGGCGTTGGGCGCGGTCTGGCGAGTCCGCTAACTCGCCGCGGCGGCTTCGAGCTTCGCGGCCGGCTTCGACTTGGGACTCGGCAGCGCCTTGGGGGGCTCCGAGGGCAATCCCTGGAACAGCCGCGTCGCCCGGCCGAGTGCGTCGAACATGAACCGCGCGACCGAGTAGTGCCCCGCCTCGACCCAGTGGATCTCCGGTTCGCCGAAGGCTTTCCAGAGCGAATCGGTGCAAGCCCGCGGGATGATCTCGTCCTGCGTGGCGTTGTACATGATGATCTTGCGGCCACGGACGTTTTCGCCATAGACGCAGGGATCGACGGGCTTCAGGAGCGCGATGAGCGACTCGTCGGAGCCGCCCTCCGCCCGCCAGTTGCCTAAGAGTGCGGCCGCTTCGGGCGAGTTCAGACCGATCTGCGCCACGTCGCCGCCGGCCAGCATGATGAACGCCTTCTGGAATCGCGGTTCGGCCGTGAGCGCCAGCGAACCGGTGATCCCCCCGAGGCTGATGCCCATGATGCCAACGTCGTGCGGATCGACCTCCTCCTGAGCGGCGAGCCAGGCCGCGCCGCGGCGGATATCGACCACCGCCTGGTTAAAACCTTCGACGGTTTCACGCGGCTTTGGCGAGATCATCTCGCGCTCGACGCCCGGTTGGGCCCGCGGCCCGTAATAGGGGAGCTTCAGAAAGAGCGAAGCGATGCCGTTCATGGCGAACTGCTTGCAGCAGAGCCGCGACAACTCGAAGTCGCCCCCCAGAATGTGCAGCACGATCACGCCCGGGTGCTTGCCGGCGGAGGTCGGTCGGAAGTATTCGCAGTGGACCGTGTTGTTGTTTTCGTGCGGAGTCTTGACGGGCGAAGGGAACGTCACCAGCGACAGCTCATACTTCCTGGACGAAGCTGGCTGAAATTCCTGCTGGAACGTGAATTCGTGCTCGGCCAGCTTGAATTGGTCGGGCACGCCCTTCTCGTCGCCCGCCGGAACGTAGTGCACGCTCCCCGCGCGAGGCTCCTTGACAGCCGCCGGGGCGGCGCTGGCGAATGGCGAATAAGCGAGGCATACAGCCAGGACGAGCGCTGCGGATCGCGACATGGACCAGTTCTCTTCGCGGGTGTGAAAAGGGGACGGCTGGCGGAGGCCGGCAATCCAACCATCATACACGGTGCCGGGAGCCGGCCCCAGTAGGGGGCACAAACGCCGGTTTTGCGGCATTTTTTGCCGTAATCCCCCTGTCGTCGGCCACTCTGAGGCCGATCCCGCATTCTGTAGCTGGCCTCTTCGAGGCCGGCCCTCTGGAGCCGACCTCAGTGAGGTCGGCGACCCGCAGGGTAGCGCTCCCTTGGTAGGCAATTCTCCGAGGTCACGGACCTCGGCTACAGAAGACAATATGAGAAGATGGGGGTCAGAGACCCCGACGACAGAAGAAAATTCGCGACTCCGCCCAAGCAACCCGGCGCAACAAAAAACCGGGTGCCGCCCCCAGCGCTTGGGCGACACCCGGTACGCATTCAAATTAAGGTTGCTCGCGGGGATCCAACCCCTAGCAATCCGTTACGAGCAACCCATGCTGTTGCCACAGTTGTGGCAAAGGTAACAGTTTCCGTTGCGGACGGTGATCGCTCCGCAGCTATCGCAGGTCGGAGCATCGAGCTGGAAGCTGGCGAATTGCTCGCTGCGCTCGGTTCCTCCGGCCATCGCCTTCTTGCTGGCCCGCAGCACGCCGGCCCGTTCGAGCAGCGCGGTCTGCGAATCGCCCGCTCCGGATCCGTTGGCCAGGTGACCGTTAGTCCCGTGGGCGTGCTTGCCGTTGCTGGGAGCCAACCCGCTGGCTTTCACTTTCGTGTTCAACAGGCCTACTTTGACGACGGGGATCGGCTCGGCGGAAGGGGTGGCTCCTGCCGCGCTCGTCTGCCCGCCGGCCTTCCTGGCGGCGGGCTTGAGATCTGTTTCGCCGTCTCCAACCCCTCCTTGCGGAGAGGAGCCCTCCTCCTGGACGGGCAGGTGCGCCTCGCGGAAGCCGGGGATGAAGTTGATCCCCAACCAGCGGAAGATGTAATCGACGATGCTCTTGGCGATGCGGATGTCGGGATTCTTCGTGAAGCCCATCGGCTCGAACCGCGTGTGCGAGAACTTGTTCACGTACACTTCGAGCGGCACGCCGTATTGCCAGCTCATCGAGACGGCCGTGCCGAAGCAATCCATCAAACCGCCGATGGTGCTTCCTTCCTTGGCCATCGTGATGAACAACTCGCCCGGGCGGCCATCATCGTAGAGGCCGACCGTGATGTAACCCTCGTGCCCGGAGATGTTGAACTTGTGGGTCAACGACTGGCGGGTGTCGGGCAGGCGCTCGCGCCGCGGAGCCGCGGCCAGCTTGTCGGCGGCCTTGTCCCCTTCGGAGCTGGTCGACAGCGGCTGGCTCTCCTTCGAACCGTCGCGATAGACGGCCAAAGCCTTCAGCCCCAGGCGCCAGCCTTCGAGGTACGCCCCCGCGATGTCGGCCGGAGTCGACTCGCGCGGCATGTTAACCGTCTTCGAAATCGCCCCCGAGAGGAACGGCTGGGCGGCCGCCATCATGCGGACGTGCGCCTCCCACGGAATCGATCGCTTGCCGCCCCGCGGGGCGAAGGCACAGTCGAAGACCGACAGATGGTCGGGCATCAGCTCGGGCGCCCCTTCGACGGTATCGTTCTTTTCGAGATAGGCCGTGATCGCCTC
>JAEUIK010000517.1 GCA_016793185.1 Planctomycetaceae bacterium
GCCGCCTGGACCGTCGGCGACAACAAAGCCACGGTCTATGAGACGGGCATCTACAACCTGACGAAGGATCAGACTCCGGTCTTGATCCACTTCGGCAAGGACCGCACGCAACAATGGCTGCTGGTGCGGATGAAGCAGCCCGACTCGGCCCAGGATCCCGCGCCCGCAGGTGGCGACGGAAACTGAGCGTTGGCCGTCGCGGGGAGTGGGCGAGCGAGCAACGCACGCGGCGGGGCCCGGAGCGATCTGGGCCCCGGGTTCGCCGGCGTCAACGGCGCGAGCAGCAATTTGCCGGAGTTTGGCTTATTCTAGCGGCATGCCCTCCACCGTCCCTTATCGCGTCGGCGACGAACCGGTTCCCGGATTCCGGTTGCTCGAATTCCTGGGACGGGGAGGCTTCGGCGAGGTCTGGAAAGCCTCGGCGCCCGGCGGCACCGAGCTCGCTCTCAAGCTGATTCGCCTCGACGACGCGCTCGGGCTGAAGGAGCTCCGATCGCTGCGGCTCGTCAAGCGGCTGCGCCATCCCAACCTCGTGCCGATCGTCGCCTATTGGCTCAAGGACCACGAGGGGCGCTTGCTCGACGACGACCAGGTCCAGGGACTGGGGAAAGGAATGTCGACGGTCGAGACCGAGCGCTGGCAAGAGACGCCCGGTCACGCGAACAATCGCCTGGCAACGCCCGCCGAGCTGATCATCGCCATGGGATTGGGCGAGTCGAATCTCGCCCAGCGCTTGCGCGAATGTCAGGCGGCTGGCGCAGCGGGCCTCCCCCGCGAGGAAGTCCTGACGTACATCGCCGATGCCGCCCGGGCGATCGACTATCTCAATCGCCCTGTGCATGAACTGGGCGCGGGGCCCGTGGCGATCCAGCACTGCGATATCAAGCCGCACAACCTGCTGATGGTGGGGGGCGCCCTGCAAGTCTGCGATTTCGGACTGGCCAACATTCTGAGCGACGTGCGGGCGACCAGCGCCGCCGCGGGCACGATCGCCTATGCCGCGCCCGAGTGCTTTCGCGAGGGCAAACCCAGCTCGGCCACCGACCAATATTCGCTGGCGATCAGCTACTACGAGCTCCGCACGGGGGTGCTGCCGTTCGACGTGCAGAGCCAGGCGCACATCAGTCGGACCGTGCTCGAGGGGGAGCTGAACTTTCTGCGGGTCCCCGTGGCCGAACAGCGGATCCTGCGCCGAGCGACGGCGCTCGATCCGCGCCAGCGGTTCGCAACCTGCGGCGAACTGGTGCAGGCGTTGGCGCAGGCCCCGGCCGACGATCCGTCCGACGCCGCAACCGCCATCCTGCTTCCCGCGCCGGTCGACCGCAAACGACCGCGCGCTCTCTGGCTCTTGCCCGCGCTGCTGTTGCTGGGCGCGGGCGTCGGACTCTGGCAGTATCTGAAAGCCTCGGCCCCCACCCTGGGCGACCCGGCCCCGCGCAGCGCGCCCCGCGTCGGCCTGACGCATGAGCCTTTGGCGCTCAAGCCGGGCGAGCCGGCGCCGGCCGACGAAAGTGCGACGAATTCGGCGGAAACACCGGGCTCGCCGGAGAGTTCGCAGCCGGAGGTCGTAGCGACTTCACCCGCCGAACTCACCAACACCCTGGGAATGAAGTTGGTGCTGATCCCGGCTGGAACATTCCTGATGGGGAGCGATGAAACGCCCGAGCAGTTGGCCCAAGCGTTGGGTCCGGTGGCGGAGGGGTTCAATAACGACGACGAGCGCCCGGCGCACCGGGTCGAACTTCCCAATGCGTTCTACCTTTCGGCTCACGAGGTCACGCTGGCCGACTTTCGGCAGTTCGCCGACGCAGCCGATTATCGGACCGACGCCGAGCGCGATCCGCGGGGAGGCTGGGGGTTCGCCCCGGCCGCCACGAGCCCCGCGGTCGGTCCGCAATTCACCTGGCGCGAATGGGGGATTGCGCAGGCCGAGAACTCGCCGGTCGCCAATGTCTCGTGGAACGACGCGCAGGCCTTTTGCGCCTGGCTGAGCGAGAAGGAAGCAGTCCGCTACCGCTTGCCGACCGAGGCAGAGTGGGAGTACGCCTGCCGGGCCGGTACGACGACGCGGTTCTCGAGCGGCGACTCGGCGGCCGATGTGGCCCGCGTTGCCAACATCGCTTCGACCGAGCGAGGGACGCGGCCTGTCGGTTCGTATCCGGCGAACGCCTTGGGTCTGTTCGATATGCACGGCAACGTGGCCGAATGGTGCAGTGATGGCTACGCGAAAGGTTTCTACTCGAGCGCCGCTAGCCAGGATCCGCAGGGACCCGCAGAGGCCCAGTTTCGCGTCCTCCGCGGCGGCAGCTGGATCCACCCGCCAGTCCGCAGCCGGTGCGCGTATCGGGGATTCGACAAGCCGGAGTTTCGCAGCGGCTATCTCGGCTTTCGTGTGGTTCGCGAACCGTGAAATACAGGCCGCGCGGTTCCGTCGCTCAGAACGGCGACTCTTCGGGGCGATCGGCTTCGAGCGCCGGTTGCTGCCGGTCGCGCGCTGCGGAGCGCAGCCGGTTGAAGGTCTCGTCGAGCCGCGCCGCGACGTAGGCGAACGCCTCGCGGTTGGTGATCGTCCCATTGCCATCGCGGTCGGCGGCGGGAGTCGCAAAGGCCTCAACCAGGTAGTAGCTGAACTGCCCGCGCCGCTGCGCGGTTTGCCCCGAGTCCAGGCGCCGCTCGTAGGCCTGTTGCTCTGCCTGGCAAGCGAACCACGCCGTCCGTTGGCGATCGAGCGACTTCTGTCCCCCGTTGAGCTCGATCCAGCGGCCGGCCGGCGGATCCCGCAAGGGGCGCGCGGCATCGCCTTGCGCCGCGCCGGGGAGAAACCGGGCGACGATCTCGTCGTCGGCGTCCTTGGTGCCGGTGCCCGCGTGGCAACAGTCGAGCACCACCGTAACGCGCCGGCAGGGGAGGGCGTCGAGCCAGCGTCCCAGTTCGTCGTCGACCAGCATGTTCGCGCCGCTGGCCTCGGCATCGAACAGGCAGAGGGCCTCGTCGAGCTCGTCCGGCTCGTCGAGCGGGACGCGGTCGGTGAGCTGCGTGCCATGTCCGCTGAAGTAGAAGACCACCTGATCGTCGGCGGCCGTGGCCTGGCCGCGCACGCGCGCGAGGGCCCCCCGCACAGCTTCGAGCGTGGCCGCCTGTCCCGTGAGGAGCTGAACATCGGCGGGAGCAAAGCCAAACTTGAGGCGCAGCAGTTCGGCCAGCGCGGCGGCGTCGCGCTCGGCGCCCGCCAGCGGCCGCGGCCGGGCGCCGGTGGCCAGACGAAACCGCGGCGAGTCGTTCACCCCGACGACGATCGCCAGCTTCTGGCCACCCGACGCGCCGCGCGCGACTGCCAGCAGTACCACCCAGAATGCCAGTTGGCGGACGAGGGTCTGCATCTCAGGGGGCCTGCTGGGGGGATTCGCGCAGCGCCTTGATCTGGGCCTCGACTTGCCGGCGTTCGTCGGCGCCGAG
>JAEUIK010000533.1 GCA_016793185.1 Planctomycetaceae bacterium
CTTTTGGGATGCCGTGCTGCAGGCGGCCGGCAAGACCTCGACGCGGCGCCTGGCGGCGACCGTCCTCCCCCGCCGGCTGGCTGGCGCGGCGCTCGTTCCCACCGTGAAGGGGAGCGCGTTGCCCGACCCCGCGACCGAATCCGATGCGTCGAGCATCGCACTGCTCCGCTCATACTGGGACCGCAGCAGCGACTTGCTCGCGGCCGAGTACTCCCATTCCAGCGTCCGCACGGAATTCAACACGGGCCGCCAGCGACTCTGGTCGGGGGTGTGGGAGCTCGACGTCGAGATCGCCGGCGCCGCGCTGGCCCCGGTTTCGCCCTGGGAATCGGTCTGTTGGGTTTCGGACAAGGATGTCGTGTACTTCGAGCTGGAGCGCGCCTTCGCCGGCGGGGTCCGCATCCAACGGCAAATGCTCCTCGCGCGCGAAGATCGCTTTTTGCTGATGGCCGATACCGTCCTCAGCCGCCAGGCGGGACCGGTGCGCTATCGCGGTGCACTGCCACTCGTCAACGTGACCGCGGTCGAGGCGGCCGACGACACCCGCGAATTGAGGTTGCGCACCGCGGACAACTCGGTCCTGGTGATTCCTTGTGCGCTCGGCGAATGGCGGCAAGGTCCCGCCGCCGGGAGCCTCGCCGTGCAGGATCAGCGGTTGGTCCTCGAGCAGCAGGCGCCGCACGGCAATCTGTTCGCGCCGCTGTTCTTCGACCTCGATCCGCGCCGCGCCGGGGCTCCGCTGACGTGGCGGAATCTGACTGTCGCCGCCCAGCGCGAGATTCAGCCTCCGGACGTTGCCGTCGGCTATCGCGTTCGGGTTGGCAAGCAGCAGTGGGTCATTTATCGGGCCATGGCGGACCGCGCTTCGCGCACCGTGCTGGGAGCCAACACCTGGACCCCCTTCCTGGTGACCCGGATCAAGAAGTCGGGCGAGCTCGAGAATCTCCTCGAAATTGAGTGAGGCCGCGAACGGTCCCCAGGGCACGTCGACGTTGGAACCAGCGACCTCCCCCACCGGGGAGCTGCGATCTTGCCGGCCGCAATCGCCAGGGGCGAAGGGGAGCCAGCGCGCCATGGAGCGTGACGAGCGGATTCGCGAGAACCTGGCGACGGTGCGACAACAAATCGCCGACGCCGCCGCGTGCAGCGGACGTTCGGCTGCCGACGTCACACTCGTGGCGGTTACCAAGTACGTCGATACCGAGGTCGCCCGCGCGCTGGCCGCGGCCGGTTGCCACAATCTCGGCGAGAGTCGACCGCAAGAGCTGTGGCGCAAAGCCGCGGCGCTGGCCGATCTGCCGATCCGGTGGCACCTGATCGGGCACCTGCAGTCCAACAAAGCGCGCCGCACGCTTCCGTTGGTGGGACTGCTCCATTCGGTCGACAGCACCCGCCTGATCCACGAACTGGAGCGGACGGCGTCCGACTTGGGCATCCAGGTGGAGGGGCTCATCGAAGTCAACATCTCGGGGGATGCCACGAAGCATGGTTTCGCTCCGAATGAGGTCGAGGCGGCGCTCGCCGCATGTGCGAACTGCGCCCACCTGCGGATCCAAGGACTGATGGGCATGGCCAGCCGCGAGGGCGACCTCGATGCGGCCCAGCGCGAGTTTGCCTCGCTGCGCGAACTGCGCGATCGATTGCGCCGCACGGTTTCCGCAGCGCTCACGCTCCCAGAGCTCTCGATGGGCATGAGCGGCGACTTCAAGGTCGCCATCCGCGAAGGGGCCACTCTGGTGCGAGTCGGTTCGCGCCTTTTCGACGGACTCTCCCTGTGACTGCCGAGCCACGACGCCCCGCGCCGCAGAACGACGGCGCCATCCCATTAACCATCGAGCCGCACGCGGCCGGCGCGGTGCTGGCGGTGCTCGCCCGAGCCGGCGGGCGGACAAACGCGATCCAAGGAATTCGCAACGGCGAGCTGCGGATTTCGGTGACTCAAGTCCCCGAAAAGGGAAAAGCCAACAAGGTTCTGTGCGAAATCCTGAGCGCTGCGCTGCAGGTTCCAAAATCGCGGGTTGAACTGCTCACCGGAGCGACGAACCCACGGAAAAGGTATCTCGTGCATGGACTTACGCCGCAGGAGCTGCGCGAGCGCGTGCAGGCGTCGCTGCCGCCGGCCTGACGGTGGCAGCATCTCGCGCCCCGGGGCTGTCTTGTCGCTCCCGCTAGAATCTGCCGGGCTCCAATCCAGGCCTCTCGACGGCGATTGATTGCAACCAGCTCGGCACGCCGATTTCTCTTGTGGGAGAGCACCCGCGGCGAATAAGATCGTAGTTAATTAGGGTGCTAACAAATTCTGCGAATTCCCAAACTTTCCCCCCAGCAGGACGGTAACTCACCTGGCGGCTTGCCCGATTGGTCGCGCGGGCAGGCGATGACCAGTTGCCAAGCCGCCCACCTCCCATTTACTCCACAACGGCTTCCGTAGCCTTTCTATGAAGAAGGAAACCGGTAACCTCATCGGGCTGATCGTGATTACGATCAGCGCTGCCATCATCATGCTCACGACCGCCGTGGGAGTCGGCTGGGTGGGGGGCCGCAGCAGCCAACAGTCCGTCGAGCGGACCATCCCCCCGACGCCGGTCGCCGTTCTGACGGCGCATCCCGAGCATATTGAGATCACGCAGTCGTACGCGGGCATGCTCCGACCCTTCGAGCGCTATGCGCTGGGGTTCGAGATCGCGGGCCGCATCGAGAACTTCGGCCAGAACTCCGATGGCAAGTCACTGGACGACGGCGACTACGTGACCGCAGGCCAGGAGATCGCCCGGCTCGATCAACGGCTGCTCAACGTGCAGATGCGCGAAGCCCGTGCGAAGCTGGAACAGGCCCAGAGCGACATGAACCGGGCGAACGAGCTCCGCGGTCGCGCGGTGGGGGCGATGACCGAGGCCGAGTTCCAAAAGAACGTCACCAACCTGCAATTGGCGCAAGCTGCCGAACAGATGATTTCCGAGCGGCTCCGCGATTCCCTGCTCGTCGCACCCGTGGCGGGTGTGATCTCCAAGCGGTTAGCCAACGTCGGCGAAACCGTCAGCGCGCATCAAAAGATCTTCGAGATCGTCGAGGTGGATCGGATGCTGCTGGCAGTGGGCGTGCCCGAGTCGCGGGTGAGCGAAATCCGTCCGGGACAACGGGTCCATGTCGAATTTCTGGCCAAGGACAAGTTTGGGCAAAAGCCCCCCGCGATCGAGGGGGAGGTTTATCTGGTCGCACAGACGGCCGACGATCGAACCGGGCTGTTTGAAGTCGAAGTGGTGATTCCCAATCCCGACCGCCGGCTGCGGCCGGGGCTCGTCGCCATGAGCCGGATCGTGATCGACGCGATCGACGGTTACCGCCTCCCGCTGGTCACGGCCGTGCAGCGCGACGGCAAGATGATGTTGTTCAGCGTGGACCCGCAGAACAAGGCGCACTCCTTTCAGCTCGACCGCTGGATCGCCCAAGGACCCGATCTGATCCTGCCCAGCCTGCCGGCCGAACATCACCGGGTGGTCGTCCGGGGACAACACCGTTTGATCGACGGACGCGAGGTGGCGATTCGCGAATCGACCGACGCCAAGTCGGCCGAGGTGCTCCAGGCCGATCTCTCGTTGCCGCTGGAAAAGGCCGGCGCGCGTCCTTAAGCCCAACTCCGTCTCCCATGTCGCATAGCAGCCTCACCGACAGAGCAGTCGACAAGCCCCGCGTGGTGATCGTCCTGGCGCTGCTGGTGATAGCCGTG
>JAEUIK010000611.1 GCA_016793185.1 Planctomycetaceae bacterium
GCGAGAGAATCAGCTTGTCGTACGACTCTTCGTAAACGCGCCCCGTCTCGAGCTCGCGGACGACGATGAACTTGGACTCACGATCGATTCGCTCGACGCTGCTCTGGGTCCGCACGTCGAGGCGAAACCGCTCGCGCATCCGCTGCGGGGTCACGATCAGCAGCTTGCTGCGCTCGACGATCTTGCCGCCGAGATAGTAGGGCAGGCCGCAGTTCGCGAACGAGACATCCGGGCCGCGCTCCAAGAGGACGATCTCGGCCGACTCGGCCAGGCGCCGGGCTCGGGCGGCCGCGGACGCGCCCCCGGCCACCCCTCCAACGATCACTAGCTTCATGATTGAGTCTCACAGTTCCGCCGACAGAGAGCGTGGACGAACTCAGATTGCGCGGCGCGGCCCGCGTTGCGAATCACCCCTTGCCGCTGTTGCCCGCGGTGCGGGCCTTGGCGCCGAAGCGCCGCTCGACGCACGCCAGAATATCGGCCAGGTGGGGTTCGGCGACGACATAGAAGATGCGTCTCCCCTCGCGTTCGCTTTCCAGGAATCCGCAGCGCTGCATGAGCCGGAGATGCTCCGAGGCCATATGGCTGGGAATCTCGCACGCCTCGGCCAGCTCGCCGACGGTGTAGCGTCCCGCCAGCAGCATCTGCACGATCCGCAGGCGATGGGGATGCGCCAGGGTCTTCAGGCACTCGGCGGCCTGCGTCAGGGCCTCAAGCGGCAGCAATCGCGGTTTGCCGCCGGCAGTCGGAGCAGCCATGGAAACCTCCCCCCGGTTGGATGCTACCTGCATACATCGGGAGGTTACGATCTGTCAATGCGGTTCCCACCGGTCGAGCTGGCGGAAGGCGGCTCGGCCGCCGTGAGAGACCGCCCTCAGGCGTTGGCTGCCCGTCGGCCGTATCGCGCGATGGCCGTTCAGGGCTTCAGGTACTTGTCGAACCACTCCCACACAGCCGGGTAGTCGTCCATGATGCCGGGCCACCAACTGTGGCCCCCTTTGGGACGCACCACCAGTTTGACCGGCAGGTTCGCGGCCTCGTACTTCGTCTTGAAGACTTCGGACTGCTGCAACGGGACCGTGATATCGCGGTCGCCATGAATCAAGAGAACCGGCGGATCGTCGGACGTGATCTTTTCGATCGGCGAGACGCTCTTCAACTGGTTCTCGATGTCGTCGACCTTGCCGAACATCGACTCGAACATTCCGGGCCGGAGCTTCTCGATGGCCTTGTAGCCCTGCTCGCGACCGAAATTGACCAGGTCGGTCGGGGGAAACCATGCCACGACCGCTTGCGTGCGGCTGCTGACGCGCTCGATCGGGTCCTTCGACTCGGGATTGCCATCGTCGCCGGTCAGGCCGACCATGAGCGAGAGATGGCCGCCGGAAGAACCGCTGGTAATGCCGAGGTGATTGGGTTCGACGCCGTACTCGGCGGCATGAGCGCGGACCCAGCGGACGCCGCGGCGAATGTCGTCGACCATTTCCGGCACATGGTAGCGCGGTCCCGAACCATGTCGCATCAGAAAAATGGTGTAGCCGCCGCGCAACAGTCCTTGAATCCAATGCTCCCGCTTGCGGCGCGAGTCGTTTTCCTCGGCGACATTCGATTTGTCGGACTTCCAGCCGCCGCTCGAGACCAGGATGACGCCCAGACCC
>JAEUIK010000644.1 GCA_016793185.1 Planctomycetaceae bacterium
AGCCGAGCCCAACCTGCTGCTCGAACTGGTCGAAAAACTCGAATTGTCGGCTCAGACCGTTGTAGTACTCGAGTCCGAAGCGGAATCGCTGTCCTGCATAGCCACACCATTGGATGCCCGCTTGCAGGACGAAATTGCCGCTCCAATTCTTGTCCTGCCGAAGTGCGCCGTTGGTCGCCACGAAGGGGCGCGGGCGGAGGTTGGTCGGCACCAGCGGACTGAATTCGATGCCGAACTGCGTTTCCCAGGGGAGGCTGCCGCCGTCGAAGTACGTGGCGTAGCCGACCTCGCCGTAGAAGCGCCAGTTGGCATCGGGCCGGAATGCCGTGCCATAGACCAGCGCGTCGCGGCTGTAGTTGATGCGCTGGAAGCTCGGCACGCGAATCATGTATTCGTCGCCGACGTGCGAACTCATGTGGTAGAAGGCGAACTTGTGCTCCCAGCGATTGATGCTGTAGGTGAGCGGAAACCCGGCGCGAAAGTCGGCCGCGACCAGGTCACGATCGTTTTCCATGTCGAGCCGGAGGATCGACGCCCCTTCCATGTCGAGCTGCCAACCCTTGGGAAAGAGCGTGTCGGACGTTCCGTAGCGGAGGAGTCCAACCCGCCCGCCGAGCGTCAGATCCCACATCGAACCGATGCGGCTGTCGCGGTTCCAGACGCTGGCCAGCCGCGGCTCCTTGGCGCCGGCCAGGTAGCTGCGATAGATCAAGCCCACGGGCAGCGCTTGCCAGCGCCACACATCGAGATCCTGCGAGCCTTCTTCGTAGGACTCGCCCTGGATCACCCGGCCCGCTCCGTCCATGGCCCCGGTTGACCACTTGAGGATTTCGCCTCCCCAGAGGTTGGGTTCAGGAACGTCGACCGGCGGTGGCAAGCGCTCGATCTGTCCCGGACAGAAATCGACGAGCGCCACCAGCCAGGCCGCAAGGGCACAGGCGACCACCCCTCGGCCGGGGCCGCGTGGGCGGCAGGCAGCGGGCTTGAACATGGCAATTCGCGCTTCCAAAACGGCATGCAATGGAGCGCGAGACGTTACAACCCGCAACTCCCCCCTACCAGGACTTATCGGCATAACCGTCAAAGTCATGAGGCAAAGGTTGGCGGCCGGCAGAACGCCGGGCCGGATGGCGCGAAACTGGGAAAACCGGGAACACTTTGCCGGCATTTGGCAGTTGCGTGACAGCAAAATCGGGGGCGCCGTGCGGGGACCTTCGCATCGCCAGAGAAGCTCAGGCGAGCAGTGCCGGCACCACGTCGCCTGTGGGGACGAGCCGGTGCGGACGCCCCAGCCGGTCGTGCATTTCGCGATCGGGGCGGATGCCGAGCTGGTGGTAGATCGTCGAAATGATGTCGGCGGGAGTCAGGGGGGCGCTCGCCGGGAACGCGCCGATCGAGTCGCTGCTGCCGTGGACATAGCCCGGGCGAATCCCGCCGCCGCAGAGCATCAGGCTATAGCAGTAGTTCCAGTGATCGCGCCCGGCGTTGTTGGCGTTGATCTTGGGGGTGCGGCCAAAGTCCCCCATCACGGCGACCAGCGTACGATCGAGTAGTCCCCGCTCGGCCAGGTCGTCGACCAGACTCGAGCAGGCAGCGTCGAGTTGCGGCAGCAGGGTGTTCTTGAGACTGGCAAAATTGCTGCCGTGCGTGTCCCAAGTGGCGTTAGCGTCGGGAGCCCAGGCGATCGTCACCATCCGCGTGCCGGCCTCGATCAACCGGCGGGCCAACAACACGCTCTGGCCGTAGATATTCCGGCCGTAGGCTTCGCGCACCGGGTCGGGTTCGTCGGCCAGGCGAAAGGCCCGTTGCGAGTCGGCCGAAGTCAGCAGCTCGAGCGCTTTGCGCTGAAAACTGTCCATGGCGTCATAGCCGTCGCGCCCGGCGCCCGCCAGCAGCTGCTTGTCGAGATTGCCAAACAACGCCCGGCGGGCCGAAAGGCGCTCGAGCGAAACGTCGCCCAGCAGCGTCAGCTCGGGCACGGCAAAATCGGCGGCGTTGGGATCCTTGAGGACGAAGAGCGGATCATAGGCCGATCCCAGGTAACCGCCAAAGAAGCCCGGCTGCGGCGGTCCACCGGCCCCCTCTTTGGTGATGTAGGGAAGCGTCACATGCGGCACCACCGGCCGCTCGGGGGGCCGCAACAGCGCCAGCACCGAGCCCGGCGAAGGGTTGTCGGTGGGCTGGGTGCCGCCCCCGATCTCCCCCCGGTCGTGCCCGGTCAGGGCAACATAAACGGCTGCCGCATGGGCGTTGTTCACGCCGTGGCGCATCGAACGGACGACGGTCCAGCGATGCATCTGCGTCGCGAGCCGGGGCATGTGTTCCGACACCTGGTAGCCGGGCAGCGACGTGGCAATCGGCTTGAACTCGCCGCGAATGCCGTCGGGGGCGTTCGGCTTGAGGTCCCACATGTCGAGATGGCTGGGGCCGCCATCGAGAAACAGCACAACGCAGGCGTCGGCGCGGCACTGCGCCGCGACGTCGGACACTTGCTGCGCCGCCAGCAGCCGGGGGAGCGAAACGCCCATCAGTCCCAATCCGCCGACTTGCAGCACCTGTCGGCGCGAAAGGCGGGGCTGGCAGCCGACCGGTTGGAAGGCGCCGGCAATCGGCGGCGAGCGAAACATCAGGCGGGTCTCCGGGGGCCGCAGTCGAAACGCTGCCGCGTTCAGGCTCCGACGGGGCTCCAATCTACGAACCCCGGCATTTGATTGCAAATCTCGCCCGCCTCCGCGACGACGGCGGCAGTCTTTACCGAGCTTTGCCGACCGGCAAACTTTCGCGCGGCGGGCTGGCGCAGGATTGTTGCCGGACGAAATGAATCATGTTGCGGCGGCCTCTGGTTCGATGACCAACTATGCGATACCACCGCCCTGTCGGAAGGGAAAGCGTCACCTTCCGGTCCCGCCGTAACGCCCCAGGCCCCGCGCCGCTGTCAATGGCGGATGCCTCCCCGGCATTTGCCCCGCGGCGCGCCAGCAGGAAATTCACCATGAGCCGGATGATTGCCGCCGCGCTGCTCCTCCTGGGTCTCGCCCCCGAGTTGGCCACCGGCCTCGAATGGAATGGCTACGCCCGCCGGATTGGCATCTTCAGCAGCGCCGGCTATCACGTGTACGACGCCTGCCCCGAGTGCCACACCCGGCACACGGGCCTGGCTCATCAGGTCGACGGCTGGTACTACGGCGGCCATCCCAAGTATCAGCTGCACTCCCCCAATGCCGGTTTCTACTCGACGCAGTGGTGCCAGATCGCGCCCTTCGGACCGAGCTACGCGGGCTTGCACAACTACACTTCGAGCGCCCCGTATCGCGGGGTCTACCCGCTGAGCAACTGCGCGAATTGTGCCCCGGAATGGTCCGACGTCGAACAGCTCGAAATGCAAGGAACGCCGGTCGAGACCGTCGAACCTGGCTCCAGTGAGCCGCAGAAGGCCGAGCCCGCCAAGGAGCCGGCCGTCAAGCCGACCGCCCGCAAGCGGACCAACTCGCGGTATTCGCAGACTTCGACGCAGGCGCCGGTTCGCCCTGTTCGCTAACGGCTGGCCGGACCGCTTGCGAGCTCTGCGGGCGACCTCCGCGGCGAGCCGCTCCGGGCTTCGTCGCAACCCTGTTCACTTTGCCTTGCCGGCTGCGCGCAGCTCGCCTCCTTGAGGCGAAACGTCAAATGCGCTAAAATCGCCGCTTTTGGCAGCACGAACCGAGAGAGGAAGCCATGGAGCGTACGCTCATTCTGTTCAAGCCCGACTGCGTCCAGCGGCGGTTGGTCGGCCGAATCCTGGCCCGCTTTGAGGACAAAGGGCTGAACGTGGTCGCAATGAAGCTGATGCGGATCACTCCCGAGCTCAGCAAACAACATTACGCCGAGCACGCGGCCAAGGGATGGTATCCGACGCTCGAGAAGTTCATCACCGGCGGCCCCGTGGTGGCCGCGATTCTCGAAGGTCTCGAAGCGATCCGCGTCGTCCGCGAGATGCTGGGCGCCACCAACGGTTTGAAGGCCGCGCCCGGCACGATCCGCGGCGACTTCAGCTCGAGCCGACAGATGAACCTCGTCCACGCGTCGGACGGACCAGAAGCCGCCGCGCGGGAGATCGCACTCTATTTTCGCAGCGAAGAGATCTGCGGATACGAGCCAACGATCGCGACCTGGCTGCGGGCGAGCGACGAATCCTGAGCGGGGCGGGGACTCAGGTTGGCAGGCTCGCGCGGTCGGTGGGTGCACGCGCCACCGCGCGACCATCGCTAATTCCCGCGTGGACACCGAGTCGCGGAACCTGGACGAGCCGCACGTTGGCCGTCCGGATGCATTGGCGTCTGCGCTGGCGGCACCCGCCGCTTCAGGAGAGGCCTTCGTTGCCCACAAGCTCGACGAGACTGACGTAGTAGGCGATGGCCTCGCTCGGGTTCAGGTTGAACATCACGCGTCCCTGAGTTTCCCAACCTTGTCGGCCGTAGATGAACACGGCCGTAGCGGCGCGGAGATTGCCGACCGCTTCGACGCCCTCCATCAGTCCCCCCTCGATGGCCTCGAAGGAGATCGTGACCCCCACGAACGCGGAGAGCTGACCACTCTTGCGGTCGCGCGCGTAGGTGACAAGGTTGTCGAAATCGCAATCGACCCAGCGGAGTCCGCGGGGCTTGCCGCTGGAGGCGGCCAGCGAAAAGAACTTGGCCTCCAGCCTCTCGCGCTGGAGCTTGAACTGTTGCCGCGCCCGGGCCAACCGTGCTTCCCGCCGCGCAGCGCGAAGCGGACGCCAAAGTGCGCCAGCGACGGCGAGCGCCGCGACGACGGCGGCCACGACCCCAATCCACAAGCCGGTCGACACGATGCAACTCCGCGTCGAAGAAGTGATGGCTTGACCCGAGAACCACGAACCGAATTCGGCGCGATGGATGTGCCTGCCCCCTGCTCGAACTCTCTCGATTCTACCGCCACACCGTGACGAGTTTCAAGCAACAGTTGACCAGGAATTACAAATCGCGCGCGAAAGTAGCGCGCCAGTCGGGCCTGCTGGTCGGCGGGCGGCGAACTTGCTAGCCTTGGCCCCATGGCGATTCTGGGCGCTCACATGTCGGCCGCGGGGGGATGCTACCGGGCGGTCGAGATCGCACACGCTGCCGGGTGCGATTGCGTGCAAGTCTTTACCAAGAACAACAACCAGTGGTCGGCCAAGCCGCTGATGCCCGACGACGTCCGGCGGTTTCGGGAGGCGCTGGATCGCCTCGGCATCGGCCACCCCCTTTCCCACGACTCGTACCTGATCAACCTGGCCAGCCCCGACCCGGAACTCTGGAAGAAGTCGGTCGACGCCTTTGTGATTGAGTTGCAACGGGCCGAGCAACTGGGGATTCCCTACGTGGTAACCCACCCGGGCTCGTTCACGTCCAGCAGCGACGAGGCGGGGATTGCCGCGGTCGTCAAAGCCCTGGACGAAGTCCACCGCCAAACGCGGGGGATCCAGGCCCAATGTCTTCTCGAGAACACGGCAGGGCAGGGGACCAATCTCGGCTGGAAGTTCGAGCACCTCGCGGGGATCCTCGACGGCGTTTCCAACCCCGACCTTCTGGGGGTTTGCTTCGACACTTGCCACTGCTTTGCCGCGGGCTATCCATTGGGGACCCCCGCCGAGTACCGGAAGACGTTTCGCGAGTTCGACCGGCTGATCGGCGTCGAACGGATCCGGGCGTTTCACCTGAACGATAGCGTCCGACCCCTTGGTTCGCGGGTCGATCGCCATGCCGCGATCGGCGGCGGGCAGATGGGGGTCGAGCCCTTCCGGCTGCTCCTGGCCGATAAGCGTTTCCGCAAGATCCCGATGTACCTGGAAACTCCCAAGGGGACGCGCGACGGCGAGGACCTCGACGTCATCAATCTCCGCACGCTGCGGGAGCTGATTGCCCCGGGCTAAGGTTCCGGCGCCCCCCACTAACCCGCATGTCCGGCCGGGTCGGCGCGCGAGTCGTAACGGCGGTAGCGGCTGTCCGGAGGTCGGGCCATTGGCGGGCTTTGCGGGCCTCTGCGGGTCGATCTACCATGCGATGCTCCGCGGGTGCCACATGGGCCGCCCCAACCCCTGATTGCGAATGGCCGAAGTGGCTACCAGGCCATCAGTTGAGCGGCAGGCAAGAGCGAAAATTTGACCCCTTTCGGGGGCACCGATACGATGAGTTCGAGCGATTGCCGTCGAGCCGGCGGCGATCTCGCTCGCCGATCGCGCGACAAAGCAGCTGTCGAGAGCCTGCTTCCATGGTCCTGACGTACTTCAAACGGTTTCGGATGGAAATCGATCTGGGAATCGATTTGCTGACCGAGCCGCAGTTGCCCCCGGGCTACCGCTTCGTCGCCTGGGATCCCAGCCTGCTGGCCCAGCATGCCGAGACGAAGTACCAGAGTTTCCGGACCGAGATCGACGCTAATGTCTTCCCGTGCCTGGGCGAGGCGGACGGATGCCTGCGCCTGATGCGCGAGATCGTGAGGAAAGAAGGATTCCTGCCGGGCGCCACGTGGCTGGTCGCTCGCCTGGGACCTCAGGGGCAGATCGACGAGTATTGTGGCACGGTCCAGGGGATCCGCGACCGGACCGGCTATGGGGCCATCCAGAATCTGGGCATCACGCCGGATCATCGCGGCCGACAGCTCGGAAGTTGCCTGCTGCTCAAGGCGTTGCAGGGTTTCTACCGGGCGGGGCTGACGCGGAGCTTTCTGGAAGTCACCGCACAGAACGAGGGGGCGATCCGCCTCTATCGGCGGATGGGGTTCCGCAAAGCGCGGACCGTTTACAAAGCGGTCGAAGTCGCGTATTCCTGATGCCTTCGTGGCGCCCACTTTCTCGCCACGATTCGAGCCCACGCGCGGCCCTGGTAGGAGTTCTGGGTGCAAACGATCCATTCCCACGTCCTTGCCAATGGATTGGTATTGCTGGCCGAGCCGATGCGCTCGGTCGAATCCGCCGCCTTTACGTTCCTGGTGCCGGCGGGCTGCGTGCACGATGCTGGCGATAAGGGGGGGCTGGCGGGCTTTACCTGCGACATGCTGACGCGCGGCGCCGGAGCGCGCGATAGTCGGCAGCTCATTGATGGTCTCGATCAACTGGGGTTGGAACGGGGCGAGGCCGTCTCCTCCGCGCACACCAGCTTCAGCGGCGCGCTGCTGGCCAGCGATCTGCCCGCCGCGCTGGAAATCTATGCCGATATCCTGCAGCGTCCCCGGCTGCCGATCGATCAGTTGGAATCGTCGCGGCAAGTGATGTTGCAGGAACTCGAATCAGTCGAGGACGATCCGCACCAGAAAGTGATCCTGGAACTCCGCCGCCGACATTATGCCGATGCCTGGGGGCTGCCCAGCCAGGGGGACCTGGAGGGGCTCGAGGCGATCGGGATCGAAGATGTGCGCCGATCCTTCGCTCAACATTATCATCCCAATGGCGCGATCCTCGGCGTGGCCGGCAGGATCGATTGGGACCAGCTCCGCGCCCAAGTCGAGCGGCTCTTCGGCGCGTGGAAACCGCGCGAGGAACCTCCGGTGACCGGCGCCGGCGAGCGCATCCGCCGCGACCACGTCGAGTTCGAGGGGCAGCAAACGCACATCGGTATCGCCTACGACAGCGTTCCCTATCGTCATCCCGATTACTTTCAGGCGTGGGGAGCCGTGGGCGCGCTCTCGGGGGGAATGAGCTCCCGGTATTTCACCGAAGTGCGCGAGAAACGCGGACTGTGCTATACCGTTTACGCCTCGTACCAGACGCTTCGCGACCGGGCCACCGTGATCAGCTATGCCGGTACCAGCGCCGATCGCGCGCAGGAGACGCTCGACGTGATGCTGGCCGAGCTCGGCAGACTCGCGCACGGGATCCTGCCCCACGAGATTGACCGCCTCAAGGCGCGCATTAAGAGTTCGCTGATCATGCAGCAAGAGTCGAGTTCGGCCCGCAGTTCGGCGATTGCCCGCGACTGGTATCACCTGGGGCGCGTCCGCACCCTGGACGAGATCGGGTCCCGGGTGGACGCGCTGTCGGTCGACAGCATCAACGCCTACCTGGCCCAGAATCCCCCCCGCGACTTCACCGTTGTGACGCTGGGGCCTGAACCTCTGGAGGTGCCCGAGCGTGTTTCTTAGTCATCGCCTGGCGAATGGGCTGGAAATCGTGGCCGAGTGCAATCCCGAAGCGCATTCGGAGGCGCTGGGGTTCTTCGTTAAGACCGGCTCGCGCGACGAGTCGGACGAGGTCGCGGGCGTCAGCCATTTTCTCGAACATATGGTCTTCAAGGGGACGCCCACGCGCTCCGGCGAGGACGTCAACCGTGAATTTGACGAGATGGGGGCCCACTACAACGCTTTCACCTCGGAGGAGGCCACGGTCTATTACGCATCGCTCTTGCCGGAGTTTCAGGAGAAGGCCGTCGATCTGTTGGCCGACATCCTGCGTCCCGCGCTCCGCGGCGAAGATTTTGACACCGAGAAGCAGGTGATCCTCGAAGAGATCAAGATGTACGAGGATCAGCCGCCGTTTGGCGCCGACGAGAAGTGCAAAGCGGCGTACTTCGGCGCGCATCCGCTCGGGCGGAGCGTGCTCGGGACAATCGATAGCGTGGGGGGGCTCCCGGTCGAGAAGATGCGCTCCTACTTCGAGCAGCGCTATAGCCCCGCCAATATCGTGCTCGCCGCAGCGGGGAAGGTGGATTTCCCGCAGCTCGTCGCCGCCGCGGAACGCCGCTGCGGCGCTTGGACCCCGTTTGCCGCGGAGCGCAAGATCGAGCCCGCGCGGCCGCATCCGGGCTTCACCTGCCTGCAGAAGGCGTCGGCCACTCAGGAATACGCCGTGCAATTGGCCGCGGCGCCCAGCGTGACCGATCCGGATCGCTTCGCGG
>JAEUIK010000309.1 GCA_016793185.1 Planctomycetaceae bacterium
TCGCCACCCGCGCCGCGGTCAAAGTGCCCGGCGTGACGGACGAAGGCCTCGAGCCCAAGAAGATCGAGAAGGCGGCGGTCCTCGGCGGCGGCACCATGGGGAGCGGCATCGCCACCGCCCTGCTCGAAGCAGGACTGCACGTCACCCTCAAGGAAATCAACGACGACGCGGTCAACGCGGGCAAGGGGCGGATCGAATCGAACCTCGGCTCCCGGCTCAAGAAGGGACGCCTCACCCAGCAGAAGTACGACGAGATGCTCGGCCGGCTCAAGCTGGCCACCGACTACCAGGGTTTCGATCAGCTCGATCTGGTGATCGAAGCGGTGGTCGAGAACATCGAGCTCAAGCAAGGGGTCTTTGCCGATCTCGAGAAGGCCACCCGCCCCGATTGCATCCTCGCCTCGAACACGTCGACGATCGACATCGAAGTGATCGGCGCGCGTACGAAGGCGGCCCCGCGAATCCTGGGGACGCACTTCTTCTCACCCGCCCACGTGATGCCGCTGGTCGAGCTGGTGCGGAGCAAGCAGACGAGTCCCGAAACGCTCAATTCGTTGATCGCCCTCTCGAAGCGGATCAAGAAGACCCCGGTCACGGTCGGCAACTGCGTCGGCTTCCTGATCAATCGGATCTTCTTTCCGTACGGCCAGGCGGCAGGCCTGCTGGTCGACCACGGGATCGATCCCTACCGGCTCGATCAGGCGCTGTTCGATTTCGGCATGCCGATGGGACCCTTCCGCATGGGGGATCTGGCGGGTGTCGACGTCGCCAAGTTCGCCGGCGGCATTCTCGAAGAGGCCTATCGCGAGCGGAGCTACCACTCGACGCTGGTCGATCATCTCTTCGCCGAGAAGCGCTTCGGCCAGAAGACCGGCCGGGGCTATTACGTGTACGCCGACGGCAAGACGGCGGCTCCCGATCCCACGCTAGCGGCCCTGGTGGACAAAGCCCGGGCCGACGCCGGCAATCCCCCGCCGCTCAAGCTGAGCGACGAGGAGATCGTCGAGTACTGCCTGTTCGGCGTGGTCAACGAAGCGTGCCGTTGCCTGGAGGAGGGGATCGCGATTCGGGCCTCCGACATCGACGTGGCCACGGTGATGGGGATGGGTTTCCCCCCGTATCGGGGTGGCCTCATGCACTGGGCCGACGCGGTGGGGAGCGAGCACATCTACGAGCGGCTCGCCACCTGGGCCAAGCAGCACGGCAGCGTCTTCGAGCCAAGCAAGTTTTTGGCCGATCGGGCCGCCAGCGGCAAGAAGCTCAGCGAGTAATCGACCGCCAGGATCAACGCGCCTCTGCCGCGTCGCGCGCGCGGCAGCCGCGACGCGCGCTTCGCGACGGCGCGCGCTCCCGGCAAAGTCTGCCCCGCCCGAATTCTCGCACCGCTGCGGCCACGCCGGGCGCGCTGCAGCTTCGCTAATCCCCACTTCGGGCATGCCCGGACGGGTCGCGCGCAGACCGTACCACCCGGTGGGTGGGGCAAATTGTGTATCCCTATGTCTCAGGGGTCCGATCAACGCCGTAGCAGCGTGACCCCGCGTCTCGCTGTCGCGCGACGAACGAGGTTCGTTCTGCGTCTCCAGGCATTCCTCACGATCCCCAGTTGGGCAGAAACAAGATGAACTCGCAGCCGACGCAGTGGCAGCTCACCTGCCCGCGGAGACTTGTCGCCACGGCCGCGCTTTGCTGCTGGGCTGGCGCGGCACTGGCGGCCGAACCGGGGGATCTGGTGACGTTGCGCGCCGAGCCGCAACCCGCGGTGACCACCGCCGCGGCGGCAGAGTGGTGGAACGAAGCTCCCCAGCTTCGCCCCGTCGCCAATTGGATGACGATGTCGCAAGCCCAATCGGGCCTGCCGCAGGGCTACTACGCCGGGGCCGAGCTTTTCTTCGCCCGGGCCAGTGGCAATACGCCCGGCGTCTTCGCCACGGGCACGAACATGAACGGCGGGAGCAATCCCAACGTGCAGGTTCACAACTTTGTGTTCGACTACCAGGCCTCCCCCAGGCTGTACGTCGGCTGGCGCTCGCCCGACACCGGCGACGCGTTTCAGTTTAGTTACTGGCACTACGACAACCTGGCCACCGACTCGTTCACGGTGACGAACCCGAACCAGGCGTTCATCGCCATCAACTGGCTGGGCGACGGCGACAATGGGTTCATGACCGTCGGCGATACGATCGCGTCGCACTACGCGCTTAACTTCAATGTTTATGACATCGAGTACTTCAAGTCGCTGGCGTTCGCCGGGGGCCGATGGCTGATCACCGGTTCGGCCGGGGCGCGCATCGCCAACGTCGACCAGCGGATCTGGACCGACGTGGCCGGCATCGACCAGAACGGCGGCGGCGGTGGCGGCGGCAGCTTCCAAGCGATCACCTATGGCGAAAACCTCAGCTTCCTCGGCGCCGGACCGCGGCTCACGCTCGAAGCGCGGCGCAATCTCGGGGCCTGGTTCTCGCTCTACGGACGCGGCGGCTATGCGATTCTTCTCGGCGCCGCGGAGAACAACGGCTACATGGTCAGCCAGCTCTCGCCCGACAGCTTCAACGCCTACAACAACGGCACTGCCACGGTCACCGTGGCGGACATCGAGTTCGGCGCCTCGTGGCGGGCGAACGATTTGCTGGTGATCTCGGCCGGCTATCTCTTCCAGTCGTGGCAGGGACTCTCCGGCAACATCGGCCAGCAAGTCGTCACTTCGGGAGCCGATTTTATCTCGTTCGACGGCCTCGTGGTTCGAGCCGTGCTGAACTACTAGCGCCCGCTCTTGTGGGAGCAAGATCGGACAGCCGGAGTCGCGCCGCCGGACGCTCTGATTTCTGCTCACTCGGGAACCAGAAATCCCAAGTGCAGCTCGGCATGGCGCAGATGGAACTGGTTCCACTCTTCAACCGTGAGCCGGCCGAGAACAGGATGCACGCCGCGTTTGGTTTCGCGACCGAGCCGGTCGACGGCGCCGCGCAGTTGGGCCAGGGCATCGTCGTAGCTGATTTCCTGGGGAATCAATCGTTCGCGGGCGACGCGCGGAAGCTGAAAGCCCGAGGGAAACTTCTTCAACAGCTTCGGCTTGATGATCCAGGGGCCGAGCAGTTTGTAGTACCATTTGACGGGGAACGTCCCGCCGTCGATCGACCCGTGGATCCCCAGGGCCAGGTGCCCGACGATGATCTCCAGCGGCCAATTGCCCAATTGCCGGTGGGGCCGGGCGCGGAGCAATTCCACCTCGTCGAGCACTTCTTGAAAGTGGTTGAAGTGCAGCCGGCGGCGACGCGGTTGGGGTTCGACGGCGTTCTCCACGGCCATGTTCACGTACCTCGGCGGGAATTTGCAGTCCACATTGCGGCCGGGCCTGACGAGCCGCAGTATAGAAGCTGCTTCCGCACCGACAACTAGGGAAACCCGCAGATGTGCGACACGCTGGCGATCGTGGGCGACGACGGGGTGCTGTTTGCCAAGAACTCGGACCGGGATCCCAACGAGGCCCAGGTGCTGGAGTGGCACGCCCGGCAGTCGCACGCCGGCGGCGCCGGGCTGCGGACGACCTATCTCGAGATCCCGCAGGTCGGCCAGACCCACGCGGTGCTCTTGAGCCGCCCCTACTGGATGTGGGGAGCCGAAATGGGGGCCAACGAGCACGGCGTCACCATTGGCAACGAGGCGGTCTTTACCCGCGAGCCCTACGCCGAAAACGGCCTCACCGGCATGGACCTCTTGCGGCTGGCGCTGGAACGGTGCGCGTCGGCTGAGGAGGGTGTGCAGACGATCGTCACCCTGCTCGAAGCCTACGGCCAGGGAGGAGGCTGCGGCCACGAATACCGCAGCTTCACCTACCACAACAGCTTCATCGTGGCCGACCCTGCGCGGGCGTTCGTCCTCGAAACCGCAGGCAAGCATTACGCGGTCGAAGAGATTTGGGGCGCGCGCAGCATCTCGAACGGGCTGACGATCCCGGCCTTCGCCCGCCGCTTCAGCGACCGGATCAAGTCGTACGTCGCGGCCTGCGCCGTGCGTCGTGCGCGCACACAGGCAGCCGCCGAACGGGCGACGGGGGTCCGCGATTTGATGCACGCGCTCCGCGACCACGGAACCTCGAACCAGCAGCCGCGCTACGCGTTTCACAACGGCGGCCTGAACGCGCCTTGCGTTCATCCGGCGGGGCGTTTTGCTTCGTCGCAAACCACAGCCAGTTGGGTCGCCGACCTGAAGCCCGGGGCAATCCAGCACTGGGTAACCGGCACCGCGGCCCCCTGTACGGGGCTCTTCAAACCGATCGACGTCTTCGACCCGCTGGAACTGGGTCCGGCGCCGACCGACCGGTTCGACGAGCGCACGCTCTGGTGGCGGCATGAGCGGTTGCACCGCGAAGTGCTCAAGAACCCCGCCGAGCTGCTGCCGGTCTACGCCCACGAGCGCGATGGCCTGGAAAAAGCCTGGCTGCGGTCGCCGCCGGCGCCGCGCGAGGCATTCCTGGAGGCCGACTGCCGGCTGGAGACGTGGACCCGCAAAGTGCTTGCGCGCCACGCCCGCGACGTGCGGCCTGGGTTTGTGCGCCGATACTGGAACGAGCGCAACGAACGCGCGGGGTTGGTCACCGGGTTGCTGGAAACCGCATGACTGTGGGCCGGACGATCCACAGGTCCGGGTGCCCCCTGACAGGGCCATCCAAGACGCGCAGAGGTCATCGCTCGCCCTGAACTCCAGGCTGGCGGTACGCCGTGCTCTCAATGGCGCTCGGCGTGATCGTGAACGTCACGGCTCCCGCCTCGGCGGTATTCAGCACCCGCGCGCCGGCCAGTTCGTAGGCTCGCCGTACTTCCTGGCTGTCGTCGCCCAGTCCGCTCGAGATCACGACCCACTCCGGCGTCGACCAGGCGGCGAATCCCGGCGGATTACTCCGTGGGCTGCCGTGATGCGGCGCGGCCACGATGTCGCAATCGAGCGGTTCCTCGGCCAGCACCTGGTTGAGCCCCCGCCCTTCGAGGTCGCCCGTCAGCAGGATGCGCCGGCCGGAGTACTCGACCGCCAGCACCAGGCTGTTGGCGTTGTCGCTGTCGAGCACTCCTTCGCGCGTGGGATGGAGAAACTCCAGCCGAACGTCGCTTGCGGCGCGGAGGCGATTGCCGGCCGAGACTTTGCGGAGCGCGATGCCATGCCGCTCGATCGACCTGACGAGCAACTGCGTCGCCGGCGAGTCGTCGGCCAGCATCACGGTCGAGAGATAGACTGCTCCGACCGAGAATCTCTCGAAGAGCTCGGGCAGGGCGTTGAAGTGGTCGACGTCGGCATGCGACACGACCACTGCATCGAGATGGGTGATCCCGCGCGACCAGAGGAAGCCGGCTACGGAGCGCGCACCGCTGGTCGGCGAGCCAAGTTGCCCGGCGTCGAAGAGGAGCGTTTCGCCGCCGGGCAGCTCCAGAACCGTGGCGGAACCATGTCCGACCGAAACAAAGGTGCAGGCGAGGCGGAATTCTTGCTGCGGCAGGATCGCGCTCGCCAAACCCACGCTCAGCCAGACGGCGGCCAGGCCGAGCTGCCACCGCGGCGCCAGCCAGCGTCCCGCTCCCGCGGCCAGAGCCGCGAGTCCGAGATAGAAG
>JAEUIK010000731.1 GCA_016793185.1 Planctomycetaceae bacterium
CTTGCCGATGGCCGCCGGGGGAGTCCTTTCATATCAGGGCGATCACGCCCGCTGGCTAGCTACAGGGCCGTGGGCCCGACTGGGAGACATCACGTGTCAATTGAGAACTGCAAACAGATCTTCGAGCAACTTCCCGGCCGCTTCAACGCCGCCAGTGCCGGCACCTGGAAGAGCGTCATCCAGTTCAACATCGCGGGCGACAAGGGTGGCAACTTCACGGTGGACATCGCCGACGGCGCGTGCCAGGTGTCGGAAGGAACCGCCGCGAGCCCCTCGGCCACCATCACCACCAACGACGAAACCTGGATGGGGATCGTCGGTGGCAGCGTCAATCCCATGACCGCTTTCACCCTGGGCAAGCTCAAGGTGTCGGGCAACATGGGCGACGTCATGAAGCTGCAGAACATCATCAAGGCCTAAGTCATACGCGCCGACTGTGCCGCAACGGCCGCGGTGCGACGAGCGTAGCACGATTCAGCCCCCGGACCCTGTTGCCCCAGGCGCAGCGGCGGGGGCTTTTTTTTGCTCACGCAGGTGGCTCCCCAACGACGTCAAAACCCGCGAGCCTCAAAGAGGCCAGCCACAGAAGAGTGAGTTCGCCGGATGGCCGACCAACAATCATCCAATCCTCGCTTCGCCGCCGCGCTGTCGACCGCCAGTGAGCCGCTGCGCGCGGCGACCGAGGTCGCTTCCGCAGCTCATGCCCAGCTCGGCGTTGCCGCGGATCTGGGTTTTCTCTTCGTCTCCGCCCAGTTCGCCGGCGATATCGCGCGAATTGCCGCGCGGGTCGTCGAGTTGACCGGCGTCCGCTGCTTGCTGGGAGCCACTGGCGAATCGATCGTCGGCGGCGAACTCGAGATCGAGGAGGCCCCGGCGGTGTCGCTCTGGCTCGCCCGGTTACCCCACACCCGGCTGCTGCCGCTGCGGCTCGAGTTCGAACGCTCGCCCGAGGGGGGCGTGATCGTCGGCTGGCCCGACGAACTGTCGGGCGATTGGCCGGCCGGGGCGACGCTGTTGCTACTCGCCGAGCCGTTCAGCTTCCCGGCCGACTACTTGCTGGAGCGACTCAACGCCGATCAGCCGGGCGTGCAGGTGCTGGGAGGCATGGCCAGCGGCGGCTGGGAGCCGGGACAGAACCGGCTCGTCGACGCGCAAGGCGAATTCGATTCGGGCGCGATCGGAGTGCTGATCGACGGAGGCGTCCGGGTGCGGAGCGTCGGGTCGCAGGGGTGCCGCCCCGTGGGACGGCATTTTGTCATCACCAAGGCCGAGCGGAATGTCATTCACGAGCTCAGCGGCCGGCCGGCGCTCGAGCGGCTGCAAGAGGTCTATCGCGAGCTCACCGAGGCCGACCAGGCGCTGGTGCGGCAAGGCCTGCACGTGGGGCGCGTGATGAACGAGTATCAAGAGGATTTCCAGCGCGGCGATTTTCTCGTCCGGAACGTGATCGGCGCCGACAACGCCAGCGGCGCGATCGCGATCGGCGACTTCGTCAAGGCGGGGCAGACCGTGCAGTTCAACGTCCGCGACGCCGCCACGGCCGACGAGGATCTGCGCGATTTGCTCCGCGCGGGAGTGGCGAGCTCGTCCGGAGTGGGCGATCGCGGCGCATTGCTCTTCACCTGCAACGGCCGCGGCTCACGGCTCTTCGACCAGCCCCATCACGACGCCCGGCTGATCCAGGAGCTCGCCGGCCCGCTGCCGCTGGCGGGCTTCTTCGCGCAAGGAGAAATCGGTCCCGTGGCGGGCAAGAACTTCGTGCACGGCTTCACCGCCAGCGTGGCGCTCTTCGAAGCGGTCTAGAGCACCCCGGCGCGCGGTTCAAGCGCTCTTCTGCAAGGCGCGCGTGCGGCGTCGCTGGGGCGCGGTGGGCGCGGACTCGGTCTCGGCTTCATCCACCCGGTAGCGTTTGAATCGCCGCACCGCCGCCGACGCCAGCGCCGCCAGACCTCGCGGGGCGGGCTTCTCGATCGGCAAACTGGCCACAATCGGTCGATCGACGATCCCCTCGGGCCGCACGGCCAGCGTCCGCGTCGCCATCTGGAACGAGCGCACCGGCAGGTCGCTGGCGCGCAGCAAGAAGACCAGCGTCGCCGCCCGGGCGACTGCCGAGAGTCCGAAGATCGTGAGGTACGAGTTCGGCTCGCGTCCCAGGGTCAGCAGCACCAGTCCCCCGAGGAGCGAGCCCGACACGGTCGCGACCGCCTGCGCCAGGTTGTAGGTCGTCAGCACACTGGTTCGTTCCTCGTCGACGATCGCCTCGAAGAACAAGAGAAACATGGCCAGCTCATAGGCTGCCCATAGGGCGCCCCCGGCGAGCTGCACAAAGACCAGCCAGGGGATCGACGTCGAGACCAGCCAGAGCGCCGAGACCGGCACAATGCCCGCGCCGCCGATCCACAGCAGCCGCCGCGTGCCGTAGCGGGCGGCGATCCTTCCCCAGGCAGGCGCCGCCAGGCTCTTGGCCAGGTACGAGCAGGCGATGAGCATCACGTAGGTCGCGTACGAGAAGTGCAACTGCTTGAGCATGAACGGCGTGAAGTAGGGACCGGAGATCTGCACGGCGCCCTGCACGCCCAGCAGATACAGCAGCAGGCGCCCCTGCCCGGGGCGCAAGACGCGTGCGCAGAACTCGCGGGCCGGCACATGGCGCTGCACGGGCGCGGTGGGAAGCGCTTCGCTCTGGCTGGCCAGGAAGGCGACCGAGATCGAACGGCAAATTCCCGCGACGAGGAACAGCACGGCGAACGCCCACAGGGGCTTTCCCCAGGCGGCGCCCGCCTGCAGGCTCAGGCCTCCGGCCACGAAGCCCGCCAGCACGGCGACCTGGCTCAGGCGCGTGCGCCGGGCGAAGTAGCCGGCGCGGAGCCGTTGAGGCACGATCCGCCCGACCCAGGTATTCCAGGCGGGGCCGGTCGCCATGCCCGAGCCCCAATAGACTGCGGCGATCACGAAGATCAGCCCCGGCGGCATGTCCCCCAGCAGTGCGAAGCCCACGAGCGGGATGAAGGTCAATGCTTGGCAACTGGCGCACAGCACGACCCAGCGGCGATGCGAACCGCACTTTCGCACGGCCCAGGGCGACGCTAGCTGCAAGAGGGCGCCAGCTAACAGCGGAATCGACGCGACGAGCCCCGAGGCAACTTCGCCCGTCCCGATCGCCAACGCAAAGGCGCTGAGATAGGTCTCGCCGATCCCCACCATGACGCTGAAGGCGGCGCCGTCGCCGAGGATTGCCCGCAAGTCGCGCCGCAGCACGGCGTTGCCCTGCTGGGGTGGAGTCCGGCGGCGCGCGGGCACGAGTAAGCCGACCGACGACACGCTGGTTACTCTCTCCTGCGAATGGCAGCCGGCGGACGGATTCGGCGAGGGCTGCCCCGCTGCGCGAACCCCAACTTGCCGTGGCTGGTCTGTTCCTGTATCGGCAAACGAGTGCCGCCGGCGCACCCCGTTTCGGGAGCCGGAGAAGGGGCGGGATGATAGCCAGAAGCCATCCCCGCCGGAAGGAAAGATAGGGAATCCACCGAGTGAGCGATCCGGCCCGGGAACGAGTCGGAATCGGAGCTAGCAGAGGATGCTGGCAGGCCGAGAGCGCGCCGGTTGCCAACAAATTTGCTTGACTCAGGTTTGACTCTCTCCCTAGGATTCGAGTGTGTTGTGGGTGCCGTGGGTTAACGTGGCCCCGGCCGGACTAAAGGCTCGCGGATAGCCAGGCTGGTCTGGCAGTCCAAAGGCAACAACCCGGCTGAAAAGGAGGTGATCCAGATGTGTAGTGGAAACCAGGTGCGGCTCGTCTAACGAGCAGCCGACGGGCTGTCGCTTGCGGGAACGCCGGGTAATGCCGGCCTCCCAGTAAGCAACTTGTTAGGCAGCCAAGCTTTGCATACGCCCCGGCAACGGGGCTGGAGCCGGCCGGAGGTATCCCCTCCGGCCGGTTTTTTTGTTGCGATCTGATTCCTGACACCAAGGAGTGTCCGGCACACGACTGGCGCGGTCACAACTAGGCGAACCGCTCGAGCCAGTAGAATGGCCGCCGGCGGGCATGACTCACGGCCACGATCAGCACATCCTGTGGTCGACGCTCGAACACCACCAGGTAGGGAAATCGGCTCAGCGTGCAGCGACGAATGTCTCGCGGCCCCGACCAGTGCTCTAAACGACCGCAACTCTCGGGCCTTGTACGGATGCGAGCCAACGCCTGCTCCAACTCCGCAAGAAATTCGGCGCCGAGCCCGATCCGTTGCTCCTCATACCAAATCGCCGCCTGAACGGCCTCCCGTTCGGCCGCCGGCAACACGAGGCAATTCACGAAGTCACCCGGCGGGAACGGTACGTTTCGAATTGCCTGCGGATGCGCTCGAGTGCCAGATCGGCGGCGTCGGCCTGAACTTCACCGCGATCGTATGCCGCGAGACGTTGCTCGATTTCGGCTGCCCAGGCCGCGGCAATCTCCGGCAGGGCGAACCCTTCGTGCGTCAGGCTCTGCTCCAAAGCATCGGCCACGTAGGCCCGGTCCTCCGGCGGCAATGCGAGCGCCTGCTCCACCAATTGATCGCGCTGAGTCGTCATGGCAATGCCTCCTCGCTAAGCGGCATCGGACAGTTCCAACCTACCACGCTCCCCCACGGCGCGAGCCGACAGTTGGCTCGCTGGCCCGGTCTATCTGCTCGAAGGTACCGACCGTTTCGCTTCTGCCTGTTACGATGGAGATTTGACGGCACCCCGCAAGAAGTCGAAGTCAATCACCCTCATCAGGCTTGATCCCCAAGCGATCGAGGTGAGCCCGTTGCTCGTTCGTAAGTTCACTGCTCTGAAGAAAATTGTAGAACCCCACTTGAGGCATTGAGAAGAGCAACGCTTTGGTAGCAAGCGCGATCGCCTCGCGGTCTTGTGAGGAAGCCGGCAGAGATTCGTGGATCCGTCGCAAAATCTCAAGGTGTCGGTCGAGCGCGCCAACGAAGCTCGCCCGATCATGATTGGAATTCGAAGTAGCCATGTCTGACTCGGCTGATCGTTAGGGAGGCAGATCGGGGGCGTTCCACTGAGCCCTCCGGCAACCAGGCTGTCTCGAAACACTCCAATACCTTAATTATCACACAGTCCAATTCCAAAACGAAGCCGACGACTCTCCTGACGATGCAAAAAAAAACGCGAGGCCTCCCTCTCGAGGCCTCGCGTTTCGGTGTCAACCGGTTGTCGCCGAGCCCGGCTTGGCGGATCAGCTTACAGCGCCGCTTCGGCCGTTTCGCCGGTCCGGATGCGGACCACTTCGGCCAGGTCGCTCACGAAGATCTTGCCGTCGCCGACCTGTCCGGTGCGGGCGGTCTTCAGGATCTGGTCAACCACGCCCTTGGCGTCGGCATCCGAGACAACGACCTCGACCTTGATCTTGGGGACGAAGTCGACCTCATACTCGGCGCCACGATAGGTCTCGGTGTGACCCTTCTGGCGGCCGAACCCGCGGACCTCGGTCACGGTCATGCCGTGGACGCCCTTGCTGCTGAGCGCGTTCTTCAGGTCTTCGAGCTTGAAGTGGCGGAGGATGGCTTCGATCTTTTTCATGGCAGTCTCTCCTCAATCTAGGGGCCGAAGGCATCTCGCACTGGGCCCGAACGGTGGTGAGTCGTTTTTCGGACTCGCAGCTCTTGGTCGAGCTCATCAAGTCCGACGCTCTCTAAAGCAGTCCGCGTGCCAGAGAGGTTTTCGAGCAGACGGGATTGCAACGATCTCGGCGCAACCCGTTGAAGAATCGCGGCTTCCGAGAGCCGAAAAAAGCGACGTGTGCCCTTCGCCCAGGTTCGTTCCATTCGCGCGAACGGAACCTGAAACTCCCGCCTCGCCCCCGGTAGCCGTGCGGGGGAATCCGCGATAACCCCTGGGCGTGCGGCGATTTACAACCGGCGCCCGAGTCTCATGCGCCCGCTTTCGCGCTCCTGAGGCGCGCGCCACACGCGTGTGACAGCCAGCAGAGACGAACGCCGCGGCGGCCAGGCCCGAACGACTCCCGGCGGCGGCGAGGCCGCTATTGCGCCCGGAAGTCGGCGCCGTCGAGCCCGTGATTCTTCATCAGGCGATAGAGCGTGCCGCGCGGCAAGCCTGCGTCCCGGGCCGCCGTTTTGACATGCCCCTGATGGCGCTTGAGGAGGCTCGTCAGATAGTCGCGTTCGAAGCGCGCCACGTGCTGCTCGCGGCTGGCGAAGAAGCCCAAGGGCGCGCCCGCCGTTTCGCCGCCGGGTTGCCGCTCGCCGGCGGCGAAGACCACCTGGTCGGGCAGGTCGTTGATCCCAATCAGCGTGTCGCGCGTCAGAGCGATGCTGCGGCGAATCACGTTCTGCAGCTCGCGCACGTTTCCCGGCCAGCGATACTGCTGCAGCACCTGGAAGGCCTCGGGAGTCAGGCCATGGACGGGCTTGCCCATCTCCTTGCTGTAGCGCCAAGCGAGGCGCTCTGCCAACAGGCCGAGATCGTCGCCGCGCTCGCAGAGGGGGGGCAGATCGATGCGCACGACGTTGATGCGGTAGTACAAATCCTCGCGAAACAGTTTCTGGCGGATCATCTCTTCGAGGTTGCGCGAAGTCGCCGCTACGATGCGGACGTCGACGCTGATCTCCTCGCGCCCGCCGACGCGGCGAATCTTGCGCTCTTGCAGCGTGCGGAGCAGCTTGGCCTGCAAGGCCAGCGGGAGCTCCCCCAACTCGTCGAGAAAAAGCGTGCCGCCGTCGGCGAACTCCAGCAGGCCGATCCGGCGCTCGTTGGCCCCGGTGAAGGCGCCGCGCTCGTGGCCGAAGAACTCGCTCTCCAGCAGGTTGTCGGGAATCGCCCCGCAATCGACCGGCACAAAAGGCTCATCGGCCCGGCGGCTGCGCCGATGGATCGAACGGGCGACCAGCTCCTTGCCGGTCCCGGTCTCGCCGATGACCAGCACGTCGACGTCCGAGGCCGCCACCTGTTCGATCAGCTCGAACACTTTACGCATCGCGGGACTGGCGCCGATGAACTCGTCGAAGCTGTAGGGCCGCTCGATCTGACGCCGCAGCAAAGCGTGCTCGTCACCCAGCCGCCGGCCGACCAGCACGCGCTCGAGGCTGGCGACCAGCTCGTCGGTCGAGAGCGGCTTGGTGAGGTGATCGTTGGCGCCGGCACGGAGGCTACTGGTGACCTCCGCGATGCTGGGGTGGTTGGCGATGAGGATGACCGGCAGGCTGGGTTCACGCTCGCGCGCTGTCCGCAAGAGCCCGAGCCCCTCGGCGCCGGCGGCCACCAGGGTGTCGAACGACTCGCCGGCCAGGCGTTGCCCGGCGCTGGCCGGGTTGGTTTCAACGACGAGCTCGATCTGGGGCAGCCGACTGGCGACGGCCGCGTAGGCCGGCTGGGCCTGCGGGTCGTCGTCCACGACCAGGACGCGTGACGTTTTCATGCCGACAAACGGTGCCGCCGCCGCGCCGCCTACGCGCGTTCGAGAAAACCAACGTACCGAGATATACTCTGCCAGAAGAGTTACCATCGTAGCGTCCCCTGGCGCGTCCGAACACGAGAACCGCCGCAGAAAATCGAGGGTTTTGCTCCTTATGAATCATCATCGACTTCAGGGGCTCGGCCGAGTGGCCCTCTCACTTGCACTGGCGCTCGCGGGGATGCTGGGAGGGAACGGAGCCGGCGCCGCGGCGGCGGAGTGGAAGGCCGGTACGGCGCGGGCCAAGATCACCCCCGAGAAGCCCCTCTGGATGTCGGGCTACGCCTCCCGGGATCGCCCTGCCGAAGGAACGCTGCACGACCTGTGGGCCAAAGTCCTCGTGCTTGACGATGGCCACGAAGAGAAGCTCATCCTCGTCACG
>JAEUIK010000736.1 GCA_016793185.1 Planctomycetaceae bacterium
GGCCTCCAGCCAGGCGATGCTCGGCCAGGCGGCAAACGCCCGGCCGGCCGCATGCCGCAGCAAGCGTGTGCCGATCCCCTGCCCCCGAAAGCTGCGCGCCACGCTGATGCTGGCCAGCGCCCGATCATCCCGTCGCGCGAAGCGCACCTGGCCGACCGGTTCGCCCGCGGTCGAGTGGGCCACGAGCAGCAACGTGTTCGCGTCGTCGAGCTGCGCGGCGAACCACTCGCAGTGCGTGTCCCAGGCGATGGCCTGCGGCTGAAACGATTGCGCCCGGGCCGCGGGCTCGTTGGCCCAGCGAAAGATCAACTCGCGATCCTCCGTGCCGGCGGGCCGGAGGCGCATCTGGATCTGCTGCAGGGCGCGCGCAATCCGCGCGGCGCCTCTTCCATCCAGCAGCGTTCGCCCTGCCAGCGCCATCGCGCGCCGCGCTGCCGGATCGTCGACCAGCAACCGGATCTCAGCGGCGATGGTCTCTGGTGCAGCTTGCTCGGCGTCGCCCAGCGGTCGCACGACGCCTTGTTCGGCCAGAAACCGGGCCGTGGCTCGCTGATTGTCGGCCCGCACGAGCGCCAGCGTTGGGACCCCGAGATAGGCGAGTTCCCAGAGCGTGCCTCCCGCGGCGGAGATGGCCAGGTCGGCCTCCGCCAGGCGGGCGGGAAGATCCTCCGTCGTCCTTACCAGGTGTACGCGCCGGTCGGGCGCGCGCCGCAGCGCGTCGGCCAGAGAGCGCGCGGTTGCCGGCGCCGAACCCACCAGGAACTGAAACTCAGCGAGCATCGGGGGCAACTGGCGCAGGCCCGCGAGGATTTTCTGCGCCAACGCAACCGCTTCGCCGCCGCCGAGCGTGACCACGATGCGCCGCACCGCGCCGGCGGCGGCCGGCACGGGGGCTCGGCGGCAACAGCGCACTTCGGTCCGCAGTGGCAGATAACTCAGCCCCAACCATTGGCGCGTCGCAGGAGTCGTTTGATAGTGGATCTCGCCTGCCAGCGGGCTGCCGTTGATCAAGACGTCGCAGTCATAGGCGGAAAGGTGGCCGGCGTCATCGAACACCGCCAGGCCGAGACCGGCGTCGCGGAGCGCCGTCTGATAGCTCGTCGCGAAGTGATAACCGTCGAGCACCACCCACTCGGCTGCGACCGCCGCGGCCAGCAAGCGGATGCGCTCCCGTTCGTCGCGTGTGGAGAGCCCTGGGGGGACGCGAAAGAGTCGTTGCCCGCGCGCCCGCACCCGCGCGAGCGGCAGGCCGTTATCTCCGCTGTCGCGCATCGCAAAAACCGCTCGACCCCCGAGGTCGCGCCAGGCGTCGGCCACGGCGAGACAGCGCATGAGGTGCCCCCAGCCGATCTGGGGATTCGCATCGACGCGAAACAGCAGGCAATTCATGCCGCGGTGCCTCCCCGCTGCGCGGCGCGCGCCGGCAGGGAAATGGGATCCCACGTCTGGCAACTGCTGTTGAGCGCGCGGAGCTGCGGGTTCGCGCGGATCGCGCGCACCAGGTCGCGATAGTTCCAGCCGGCATCCCGCAGGTCCATTGCGGCGTGCAGCGCTGTGAGGAACTCGAGATCCGCCGGTGCGTCCACCGTCCAGCGCAGGTCGGAGTTGTCGACGTCGTCGCGCACGTTCCGGCGGAGAAACACCTCCGGGCGCTCGCTCCGCACCGCCACGGTCACATGCTCGCGGGATTCGGGCGTGCCGGCCAGCCGGTCGAGGCGGTGAAGCACGTCCACCCAGAACGCCTCGACGTCGAGGCCGCGCGGAAACGTTCGGGCCAGCACGTTGCTCGCGTAATCGCAGTCGGCCGCGTGCGAAGTCAACTCGGAAACAACCCGGTCGACGACTTGGGGATCCACCAGCGGGCAATCCGCGGTGATCCGCACCACCACCTCGGCCCGCGCGGCCGCGGCGGCCGCCACGTATCGCGCCAGGACGTCGTCGGCAGCGCCGCGAAAGCAGGTGACGCCCGCGGCCTGCGCCCAGGCCGCGATCGGTTCGTCGCCGGCGCCCTCGGTCGTCGCGACCCAGATGTCATCCACTTGCCGGCAGCGGCGTAACCGAGAGAGCTGCCAATCGAGCAGCGACCGGCCGGCGACTTCGCACAGCACCTTGCCCGGCAGGCGCCGCGAAGCCATGCGAGCCTGAACGATCACCACGCGTCGGAACATCGAATTTTTCTCGTTCGGAGGGAATGCTGGCAGTCACGATGGCAGGGCGAGCGGTCAGCCGGCCTGGCGGCAGACGGCAACCGCCGGGCGGGCAGGCCGGACATAAGCGCGCCACACTTTCTCCAACGCTGCCAACGTGTCGGCCACGTCGGCGTCCGACATCGCCGGAAAAAGCGGCAGCGAAAGAATCTCTTCGTACACGCGCTCGGCCACCGGACAGTCGCCCGGTGCCGTGCCCCAAGTCTCGCGGTAATAGGGATGCAGATGAATCGGCACATAATGGACGTTGACGCCAATCCCCTCGGCGCGCAACGCTTGAAACACCTGGCGCCGGTCGACAGTCCAGCACTCTGGGTTAAGCCGGATGACGTAGAGGTGATGTGCGCTCTGGCCGAACGGCAGGTGCGTCAACGGACGTACGAACTTCATTTCGGCCAGGGCCGCGTCGTAGCGGGCCACGATCGCCCTGCGCCGGGCCAACGACTCGTCGAGCCGTGCGAGCTGCACCAACGCCAGCGCGGATTGCAGATCCGTCAGCCGGTAGTTGTAGCCCAGTTCGACCAGCTGATAGAACCACGAGCCCTCCGCGGCGCGGGCCCGATGATCGGCGTCGATCCCGTGATTGCGAAAGCGGCGCAGCCGGTCGGCCCACTGCGGATTGTCGGTGGTGACCATCCCCCCTTCGCCCGCCGCGACATGCTTCACGGCGTGCAGGCTGAACGCGGTGAGGTCGGCGAGCGAACCGATCGCGGCGTCCCGATAGGTGGCTCCCAGCGCATGGCACGAGTCGGCCACCAGCGGCACCCGCCATGCCGCGGCCAGGGCGCGCAGCGCGGTGTAGTCGCAGGGCTGTCCGGCGAAGTCGACGCCCACGATGGCGCGCGTCCGGGGTGTTTTGCGGGCCGCGATCGTGTCGGCCGTGACTAACAGCGTGTGCTCGTCGACGTCGGCGAAGATGGGCTTCGCCCCCACCATCGCAACGCAGTTGGCCGTGGCGGCAAACGAGATGGCCGGCACGATGACTTCGTCGCCGGGACCGATCCCCAGCACGTGCATGATGCCGTGGAGCGCGGCTGTGCCGCTGCTCACCGCCACGGCCTCGCGGGCGCCGGTGCGGGCAGCGAATGCCGCTTCGAGTTCCGCGACCTTGGGTCCGGTCGTCAGCCAGCCCGACTGCAGCACGGCGACGACGGCGGCGATTTCCGCTTCGCCCACGTCGGGCGTGGCATAGGGGAGCAAGCGGGCGCGCACCGGCGCACCGCCATCGATCGCCAGTCGTGCTGGGCTTGTGCGGCCGTTCATGCCCAACCTTCCACCGCGGCCCGCAGCTCGGGAATCGTCAAGCGTTGTTCGTTGCGATCGCTCGAATAGCGAAAGTCCTCGGCGACTGGCCGGCCGTGGCGCCAGTTCTCCTCGGCCCACCAGGAGTGCGCCGGCCGAATGACGAACATGTCGTCGAGCTCGAGCGCCTGGCGATTCTCGTCCTCCGAGATGAGGCACTCGTGCAGCTTCTCGCCGGGGCGAATGCCGATTTCATCGACCTGGCAGTCCCCGCCGACGGCCTGGGCGAGCGCCGTGAGGGTCATGCTGGGCAGCTTGGGAACGAAGATCTCGCCGCCGTGCATTTGTTCGAGACAGCGAATCACGAAGCGGACTCCCCGTTCGAGCGTCAGCCAGAAGCGAGTCATCCGCCGATCGGTGATCGTGAGGCGTCCCGTCTTGCGCTGTTCCAGAAACAGCGGAATAACGCTCCCCCGGCTCCCCACGACGTTGCCATAGCGCACGCAACTCAATCGCGTGGCGCCGCTGCCACGATACGAATTGGCTTGCACGAAGAGCTTTTCGGACACGAGCTTGGTGGCCCCATACAGGTTGACGGGCGAGACGGCCTTGTCGGTGCTCAGCGCCAGCACGCGCCCCACGTCCTGGTCGAGCGCCGCGTCGATCACGTTGCGGCCCCCCATCACGTTGGTCAGCACCGCTTCGATCGGGTTGTATTCGCAGGCGGGCACCTGCTTGAGCGCCGCGGCGTGGACGACGATGTCGACGCCCTTCATCGCGCGGCGCAGCCGATCGACGTCGCGAACGTCGCCAATGAAGTACCGCAGATCGCGATGATCGAGGCCCGCGCAGCGCATCTCGTGCTGCTTGAGCTCATCGCGGCTGAAGATGATCAGCTTCTTGGGCGCGTATTCGCGGAGGAGAATCTCGGCGAAGCGCCGGCCGAACGAGCCGGTGCCCCCCGTCACCATGACGACCTGTTGCGACCAATCCATCCGCCATCCTTAGCTGGGTCGAGGCTGAGTCTCGCGCTGGCTCCGCCAGTGCGGTTGCGAATTCTAACACCCGGCCGCGACGTAAGTACATTCGAGCTTCCCCCCTCGCCCGCCACCCGCGCCGCGGTCCACGCGGCGAACCACTTTTCGCGATTGACCCCGCGAACCACAATCATCAGACTTGCCGGGCATGCCAGCAGACTGCGGTTGGGAACACGGGCAGCCTGCCGGATGGAGCCGGGCATGAAGATCTTTGCACGCTGCGACGATCTCGCTGCGGTCTTTGCGGCCTCTGGCGCCGCCGAGCCGGGCTTGCTGCTCGAAGGAGACTGGCCCGCTGCTAGCACTTCGTCGCGGCTCTGGTCGCTCGATGAAGCGATCGACGCTCGCGCCCAGTGGATCGACGCGACTGCCGCCTGGCTGGCCGCAGAACTCGAATGTGGCCCGTCCCGCGTCCGATCCGCGGCGGCCGCAACCCACGCTCTGGCCTTGCGCTACTACCTGGTGCGCCTGCTGCGCCCCATCGCCTTTTTCCAGGACGCCGCCGCGCGTGGCGGCCCGGGCAACTTGGAGTTCTTTGGCACGCCAGAGCGCGACGACGACTACGCCGCACTGCTGGCAATGCTGGCAGAGCGCGAAGGCCAGAGGCTCGTCGTCCATTGGCGCCCCTTTTCGGCTGTGCGCGAACCGGCACCCGCTGAGGCGTCAACCTGGAGAGCGCGTCTGCGGCCACTCGCGGCCCGAACGGCCGGCTGGCTCGATCGGCGGCCCTCACCGCATGCTTCCGCTGCGCGATTCGTGCTTTGCGGCAATCCGCGGATCCTCGATCCGCTCTGTAGCGAGCTCGTGTCGCGCGGCGCCGACGTGGCGTGGCTCTACGAACAATTTGCCTTTCGCTCCTGGCTCCGTTGGCGCCCGCAGGGCGTCGGTCAGTGGGTCTGCGGCGCCGCACCCGCACCCGTCAGCGACATTCCTCCCGAGCACGCGCTGCCGTTTGGCGCCGCGCCTCCCCTGCTGGTCCGGGGCGTCGACCTGGCGGGGCTCGTTGATCGCTGGCTGGAGCAGCGCTGCCAGCACGCGGGGGAGCGTTGGCAAGGATTTCAAGAACGGTTGGCGGCGCGGCTGCGCGCCGCGCGACCCCGCGCGATTGTCTTGGACCAGGATGCCACGCCGCTGGCGCGCACGGCGATCGCCGCGGCCCGCGAGCTGGCCATTCCTACCTGGGTCGTCCAACATGGCGTGACGGGCGTGCGTTTCGGATTCGCCCCCCTGGCCGCCGATCGCATCTGCGTGGCGGACGAAGCGTCGCGCCGGCAGTTGCGCGCTTGGGAGATCCCCGACCGGCGGATGCACGTGACAGGCTCGCCGGCGCGCGACGAGTTGCGCCGGCGTCTCGCTGCGGTTTGCGCCCCGGCACCGCACCCGACCGGCTTGCCGGAACCGACGCTGCTCTTGCTGCTGTCGAACTCGCCGCGCGATGAGCGGCCCGACTCGGTCACGTTTCACCTGACGACGCGTACCGCCACCGAGCTGCTCGCCACGGTGCAAAGCGCGTTGCGCGCATGGCCGGGGGCGCACCTGCTGGTCAAGCTCCATCCGCGCGAGCAGCGCGCGGCCGAGCTGCGCGCGCTCCTGTGCTCATCATCGGCGCAGCCCGTGTCCATCGTCGCTGGCCCCCTGGAGCGTCTGTTGCCGCGCGCGGATGTGGTGTTGAGCTGTGCCTCGACCGCCGGCATCGATGCGGCGGCGCTGGGATGGCCGGTGATTCAGCTCTTGCCGCGCGGCTCGGGGGAGCTGCTTCCCGCCGACGAATATGGGTTGCTCGGCA
>JAEUIK010000747.1 GCA_016793185.1 Planctomycetaceae bacterium
AACCGTCGCGTCATCGGCTCGGGACCCGCGATGCAGAAGGTGTACGAGCTCACGCGCCAAGTGGCGCGCTCGAACGCCTCGGTGCTGCTGCTGGGCGAGACCGGCACGGGCAAGGAATTGATCGCGGCGGCCGTGCACCAGCTCAGCCCGCGCGCGAATCGACCCTACGTGCGCGTCAATTGCGGCGCGCTGACCGAGAGCCTGCTCGAGAGCGAGCTCTTTGGCCACGTCCGCGGGTCGTTCACGGGGGCCATCGACAATCGCACCGGCCGCTTCGAGGCGGCCCACACCGGCACGGTCTTTCTCGACGAGATCAACTCGACCACGCCCAAGCTGCAGGTCAAACTGCTGCGCGTGCTGCAGGAGCGCGAGTTCGAGCGTGTCGGCGACACGCAGACGATTCGCGTCGACACGCGCGTGGTGGCCGCCAGCAATCGCGACCTGATGGAGGAGGTCGAAGCCGAGCGGTTCCGCGAGGACCTCTACTATCGCCTCAACGTGGTGTCGATCGTGCTGCCCCCCCTGCGCGAGCGGCGCGAGGACATTCCCGAGCTGGTCGCCCACTTCCTCAACATTTACAACGAGGAGAACGACCGCTACGTCGTCCATATCGAACGGCAGGCGCTCGAGGCGCTGCAGGATTACAGTTGGCCGGGCAACATTCGCGAGCTGCAGAACTATATCTATCGGGCGGTGGTGCTGGCCCCGGGCGACGAGCTGACGCTGAACCTCTTGCCCGACAACGTCGTCGGCAACCGGCAGCCGCGCTCGATCAGCCGGTCGCGGCCGCTGGACCTCGATTCACTCACCTGCGAGCTGGTGCAGCAGGGGCTGGCAACGGCCGGTCCGCAGGAGGACAATCTCCACACCAAGATCGTCAATCGCGTCGAACGGGAGTTGATCATCCAGGTGCTGGCGGCCTGCGACAGCGTGCAGATCAAGGCCGCGGCGCGGCTGGGGATCAATCGCAATACCCTGCACAAGAAACTCAAGGAGTACGGCCTCGACAACACGCCTGAGTAACGGGGTCGTGTCGCGGCCGTAGCGCCGATGCTCGCGCGGATTGAGATTCTCTGTTTCGCGGCCAGTTACGGGGTCGCGCTGGCGGCCGAACTGGCGCGCCTGGTGCGCCCGGCCGAGCGCGCCTCGTGGGGCCGTCGGGTCGCGCTCGCCTTCGCCGCCGCCGGCCTGCTGGCCCAGACGCTGTTTCTCGCCCAGCGCGGGCAAGTGACGGCCACGCCGCTGTCGAGCGCTTTCGATTGGTATCTCGTGGCCGCCTGGGCGCTCACGGCGATCTACCTCTACCTGAGCCTGGCCCACCCGCGCCACCCATTGGGGGTGTTCTTGTTGCCGCTGGTCCTGGGACTGATCGGCGCCGCCACGTTCTTTGCCGATCGCGAACCGTTTCCGACCACGCAGGCCGCGCAGGTCTGGGGCGCCATCCACGGCGGCTTCCTGGCGATGGGGACCGTCGCCGTGCTGGTCGGCTTCATGGCGGGCTCGATGTACCTCATGCAGGCGTATCGCCTCAAACGCAAGCTGCCCCCCTGGCGGCGGCTGCCGCTGCCGAGCCTCGAGTGGCTCTCGCGGCTGAACTTTCGCGCGATGATTATCGCCGTGCTGACCTTGGCGATCGGAGTCGTTTCCGGGGCGATCCTGAACGTCGTCCATCGCGGGCAGGCAGACGAGCTTTCCTGGACCGATCCCGTGATCGTGAGCTCCACGATCACTATCGTCTGGCTCGTCACCGCCGGGTTATTCCTGGCTCTCTATCGACCGGCGCGGCAGGGGCGCAAAGTCGCCTACCTGACGTTCGTGAGTTTCGCCTTCCTGCTGTTGGCCCTGGGGATCGCGCTGTTTGTCGACACGCAGCACGGTTCGAGCCCCGGCCAGCGGGCGGCCGTTCCGACGGCTGGAGGCGCGCCATGAAGCTCCAGATGGTCGGCTGCAGCTACCACTCCTCGTCGCTCGAGATGCGCGAACGCCTGGCCTTTACGCCGGCCCAGATTCGGGCGGCGCTCGACGCCTTCCGGGTGCGCTTTCCGGCGGCCGAAGCGGTTTTTCTCTCCACCTGCAACCGCGTCGAGATCTACACCGCCGCCGAATCCCCCGCCGAAGCGCCGCAGGCGACCGCGGTCGAGGAGTTCCTGGCCCAATTCCATGGCCTCGAGCCGCACGAGTTGTCGCGCGAGCTGAACCACCTGGAGGACGCCGCCACGGTGCGGCACCTGTTCAGCGTGGCCGCCAGCCTCGACAGCATGGTGCTGGGCGAGCCGCAGATCCTGGCGCAGGTCAAGCAGGCCTACCAGCTGGCCACCGAAGAGAACAGCGCGGGGCCTCTTACCCACGCGACCTTTCAGGCCGCGCTCAAAGTCGCCCGCCGCGTGGCCAGCGAAACAACCATCAATCAGCGCCGCGTCAGCGTCGCCAGCGTCGCCATCGGCGACTTCGCCCGGCAGGTCTTCGAGCGCTTCGACGACAAGAAGATTCTCGTCCTCGGGGCAGGCGAGATGGCCGAGGAGACTCTCCGCTACCTCACCGACGAAGGGGCCCGCAACTTCACCGTGCTCAATCGCGGCCTCGAGCGCGCCTACGAGCTCGCCGGGCGCTGGGGAGGCGAGGTGCGCCCCTGGGAGCGCTTGCACGCCGAGCTGGTGACGGCCGACCTGGTGGTCAGCACCACTGGCGCGCCCCGGCCGATCGTCACGCTGAGCGATTATCTCAAGCTCGAGCCGCAGCGCTACCAGCGGCCGTTGTTCGTGGTCGACCTGGCGGTGCCGCGCGATTTTGATCCCGCCATCGGCGAGCGGCTGCAAGTTTACCTCTATACCATCGACGATCTCCGCGCCGTCTGCGAGCAGCATCGACAGGAGCGCGACCGCGAGATTCCCGCCGCCGAGCGGATCGTCGACGAAGAAGCCGCGCGATTCATGGCCGACCTCTATCACCGCGCCACCGGGCCGATCATTCAGCAGCTCAAGCAGGATTGGCAGCGCCCCAAGGACGAAGAGCTGCGCCGACTCTTCAATCGACTGCCGAATCTTGATCTCAAAGCCCGGGCAGAAATCGAGCAATCATTCGAGCGGCTCGTGAACAAGCTATTGCATCCCCCCTTGGAATCGCTGCGCGACGAAGCTCAGCATGGCCCCCCGCATGGGCTGGTCGACGCTCTCAAGCGGTTGTTCCAATTGACCGATTGAGGCCGGCGCCGGCTGGCTGCATCGCGCCTGGCGGCGGGTTAGAATCGCACGAGCGCCAATCACGCTCTCTCCCCGGGGGCCTCGTATGCCGTGCCTTGCCGCTCATCGCATCGTTTTCTCCCCGCACGCTCCACTTCTCGCTCAGCGTGCCGCAGCGGGTTTCTCCCGTGGCGCCATCGCGCTGCGTTGGACTGGGGCCGCGCTTGCAATGCTCGCGCTGTGCGCCGGGTCGGTCGGCGTGCCGAAGAGCGCCCTGGCCGTCGAGCCGTGGGCCAACGGCAAGCTGCCGGTGCGCGCGGGGCTCGTCGTCTGGCTCGACCCGTCGGCCGAGAAGCAGGCCCGCCAGCAACGCGAGCTGCCCGCGCTGGCGGACGCCGACCCCGTGGCGATTCTGCACGACGCGTCGGGAAATCGTCACGACGTGGTCCAGGAAAACCCGCCGGCCCGCCCACGCATCCGCATCGATGGGCGTCGCGCCTTCGTGCAATTCGACGGTCGGGCGACATCCCTGGCCTGGACTGGTCCGCTCAAGTCGTTTCGCGAGGCGACGATCATTGTGGCCGCCGCGCCGCACGACAATCCTGGCGACTTCACCGCACTCCTGGCCATGAACGCCAACGACGTGAACGACTACGTCTCGGGGCTCAACATCGATCAAGGGCCGTGGCCGTCGGAGCAGTTTGAAGTCGTGAACTTCGAGGGAGCCGGCTTCGGCGGCGTGCAGAACCTCAAGCAGGGACGCACCCCCTTCTCGAAACTGCACCGCATCGGCCTGACCACAGCGCCGGGCAGCGGCGCGACGGCCCTCTACGTCAACGGCCAGGCGGCCGGTCAACGCGAGCGCCAGGATCAGCCTATCCGGATGGAGCGCCTGACGATCGGCGCGCGGTTCTACGCCCACGGCCAGCCGCCGCAGACGTGCGGGTTCTTGCACGGCGAGATCGCCGAGGTGCTGATCTACGATCGCGTGCTGACGGCCGACGAACTGGCCGCCGTGGATCGCTACCTCGTCGACAAGTTCGGCGAGCTGCGCGACGTCCCGGCGCCGCCGCCAGCCGCCGGCACGAAACCCCTGGTGCGCGTGGCCGACCCGCCGCCGGTGC
>JAEUIK010000008.1 GCA_016793185.1 Planctomycetaceae bacterium
TCGGTGGTATCGTCGTAGAAGTCCCGCAGCACCGAGACGGCGCGAAACCCGTGGTTGCGGAAGAAAACCTGCGCGGCCAGGTTCGTTTCGCGGACTTCGAGCACGATCCGCGTGCGCCGCTGATTAGAGAGTTTGCTCGCCAGCTTGGCGGTCATTTGCGCACCGATGCGGCGGCGCCGCACCGATTTGCCGACGGCCAGGTTCAAGACGTGCAGCTCCGTCTTGTGCAATTCGTAGATCATGAAGCCGACCACGCGGTCTTCGTGCTCGGCCACCATCCCGATGCAGTTTCGTTGCTGCAGACAACGGATGAAGTCGTCTTCGCACCAGGGAAACTCGAAGCTCTCGTTCTCGATGGCCAGGACCTCGGGCATGTCGCGGCGAATCATCCACCGGATATGGACTTGCAGGTCCTGCTGCTGGCCAGAAGTCATCGGGCTCTCCTTACCCATACGGCCCTCGGCAAATCGAGTCGCCTTGCTGGCATCCTTGCCAACGCCGCACGAGCGCGAAATCCGAGCGGCACGCGGCGAGGCAAACTAACAGAACGCGCCGGGCGCCTCAAGATCGCTTTCGCGGCCAGCCCGCTGGCGCCACACGTTGGACGCCCCCGGGATTTCCTGGGGGCTGCCGGTCTACGCATGTTCAGTGCGCCGCAGGCGCGGAATGGACGTGCGCGGTCGTGACAAACTCGGTCGAGGCTGTGTGACGTTGTTTCCAGTTGATCCAGGCAACCCCCAGGCCCGCGGCCACCGCGGCGGCCAGCAGGAGCATTCCCAGCAGCGAGCCAGACCCCGCCAGCAGACCGAGCATTCCCAGCCCCAGCGGCACGAGGGCGCGCTGCCGCCGCTCGAACCAGACGCCCGCGCGTCCTGTGCCCCGGCGGAGGATGAGCCCCGCCGCAATGACACAGCCCGCTGCCAGGAGCCCGCGGAGGAGCGAACTTCGTGCCGCATCACGGGTCGCGCGGCACTCGAGCGTCGGGTGCGCGCCTGCGAACGCGGCGGCATCGGTGGCGCGATCCTCGAGCGCCAGGTCCTCCCAGATCTGCCCTGGCTGCGCGGCTCGGAGGGGCTCTTCGTTCACCTGTCGCCAGACTTCCGTCGCCCCCAACCGTCGTGCCAGCCGAACCGTGGCGGCGTCTACCGCGGCGAGCTCGGCGCGCACTCGTTCGGCCTCGGCCGCGGGGCTGGCGGCCAGCACGCGCTCCACGCCACTCTTCGCGGCGCGCAGGCGCCGCGCCCAGGGGCGGAAGTTGCGGACCGCTTCGTCGGGAGTCCCTTCTTCCGCCAGGCGGCCCAGAAAGTCCAGCAGCCCGGCCACCGAACGGACTCGCGCCAGTGCGTAGTCGAGCGGGCTCAGCGGCGTCCCGCCGGTAAGCATCAGACTCTCGCCCGGTTCGGTGCTGACGCGCCAGATCGTTCGTTCCACCGGGAGCTCACCGAGTCGCGGGGCCTCCCAGCGCCGGCGCGTGCCCGAGCGGCCATCGTCGCGCAACCGGAAGAGCACCTGGATCCGCAGCGGCGCCGACTTGGGGCCGACGCGGATCGTGTAGCGGTTGTCGCCCGCCGACGTCAGGTTGACCGCCTGGCCTTCGACGAAGACCTGGATCAGCTCGCAGGTTTTGGGGACCGACAACGGGCAAGTCAGCTCGCCGGCCGGCTCCAGGTCAAACAGCGCGACTCCGTGCGGAGTGCGCGTGCCAGCCTGGCGGAGGCTGTAATCCGCCAACGAGACGCGCTGACGCGGGTTCTCGTCGTCGATCGCCCCCAGCACCGCTTCGCCCCGGGCGTCGGTCACCTGGTACGAAACCGAGGTGGGGGCCACGGTGATCCCGGCCGCGTCGGGGAGCGGGGCTTGCTCGAGTCCACGGGTTCCCCACTGCAATTGGTGCGCGCCGTACTCGTGCGGCAACACCAGATAGCGTTGGCGGTGGGCGGCCCCCGCCACATGAATCGGCGGCGATTGCAGGCCATGCTCGACGGAGGGACGCAAGGCGCCGTGCAGCGTGAACTCGGTGCGCCCGTCCGCTCCCACCGAGGGCCAGATCAGAATCCGCCTCTGTCCGCCGATCGGAGCTTCCAGCACCCGCAAAGGAAATTGCGGCACGCAACGGAACGGAGCTTCCCATTCCGAGGGCACCTCGAGCACGACTTCGTCGAGCGTCCCCGCTGTCGTTTGCAGCACGCAGCGAAACGTGGCCTGCCAGCCCGCGGCATTGCGCGACAGCGTCGTGATTTCCAGCGAGTCGGTGCGCGGCGCATTCGCGGCCACGCGCAGCCCGGCCCGCGGTGCCGCCGCGGTGACGCGGAAAAAGCCCACGGATCGCGCCGCGGCCGGCGATTCGCTCCACTCGACGGGGGCCTCTCCCAGCGGCTCGAGTCCGGCTTCAGGCGTGAGCTCGACGTGCACGCCGGCGCGGCGATAAAGGGCCAGCTCGCTCGATTCCGTGGCGACATTCTCGAGGCTCAACCACGGCAAAGCGAGGTCGTTGCCCGCCGCGATGACTAGCGAACCTTCGATTTCGAGCCGATGCTCGCCCGCGAGCGGGCCATCGAGAAAAATCGTGATCGCTGCGGGGCCGCTGCGGGTCCACCGCACCGCCCGCGGAGTGTTCTCGGACGTCACGGCCACACGGTCGATCGTCAAATCGGGCGGGATCCGCAACGTATGCTGGAAGACATACCCCGCGGTGGTGTCGAGCTGGGCCTCGAACCGGAGCGCGGCGCGGACCTCGCTCAAGGTCAACTGCTGCCGCTGGCGAGCGTTCGTCACGGTTTGGCGTGGCTGCGTGCCCAGGGTCCAGGCCACGTCGTTCGAGGGGATGAGGTAAGCCCCGTTCGGTGGTTCGGCGCCGGCGCCCCACGCGACGAGGAAGTCGGCGGCCGTGACGGTCGAGAGCTCCGCCGCTCCCGCTTCGACAAATTCCAGGGCCGGGTCGATGCTGAATGCCAGCCACCGCCGGGTGACGCGCGCTCCCAGCGGGTCGAGTTGCGGCACCCGCAATTTGCCGACACCCGATGTGCCCGTCATCAGGAAGGTCGCCGCGACTACGGCCTCGCCCCCCGCGCCGGCGACCGGCTGAAACTCGAGCACTTGGCGTTCGCCGGGAGCCGCTGGCGAGGCCGCCTCGGCGGTTCGCGCGGCGCCCCCGCTCAAGAGCCGCAAACGTGGGTCCGCGGCGATGCGCACGACACGCCCGGCGGCAAGCTGGTACTTCAGCCGTAACTCCACGGTGACCGAACCCGGGCGAACCGAGAGCCACACGAACTCCTCAACCTCGGGCAAGGCAACTGCTCCGGCCGCGCCTTCCGGCCACTGCAGCGCGAGCCGTGGCACGCTCCCCAACGCGGTCCACAATCGCCGGCCCTGTTCGCGCCGCTCGGTGCTCCCCAGCGCCCCGACAATCTCGATGGCAAGCGGCGGGTCGGGGAGTTCCAGCTCAAGCGTAGCATCAACAACCGGCGGAATCGCAACCTCCATCCGGCGCATCTCGCCCGCGGTCTCAAGTCGCGGGCTGAGCGTGAATTCGAGCTGGTGCTCGCCCGGCTCGGCAACAACCAGCAGCAGCGTGCGTTCGTTGGCGCCCCAAGTCAGCGAAACCGGCAAGCCATCGAGCCGAGCCGTTCCCGGCAGCAGGTCGACCTGTTGCCGGGAGTAGGGGAGCTCGATGCGCGCGGGAGCCGTCAAAACGTCAAGCCGGTAGCTGACGCGGAGCGGGTCGAGGCGGTGGCTGGCGCCGTTCTTCTCGGCAAGCAGGGTGCCGTGATAACGCGCTTCACGGATCAGGTATCCCTGGGGTGCGCGCGCCGCCTCGCGCGCGGCACGCTCCAGCTGGAAGAGCAATTCTTCGGGTACCTGCAAGTCTTCGCCGGTCGGCTTGCCAGTGGCGTCGGCCGGCACGAATACCCGATAGGTCTCGCGCCCCGCTGGCAGCGCCGGTTCGGCTGCCGCGGCGCGCGGCGCCGCGGCAACAATCAGCCATCCGGCCAGCAGGCCGGCGACGACGTTCGCGGCGCTCGTCGCCGAGGAGGGCGCAGACGCCTGGCCTGCGGTTGCACCCGTGGATCGCGTCGAAACGCGCAGGCACCGCGCGCAGGCCCCGGCCATTCCCGCCAACCAGGCCGCCGAGGTAAGGGGAATCCAGGAGGTCGGCGCGAGCAACGCCAGCGCAGTCAAAACCAGGAGCCAGGCGGCCACAACCGAGCCCCGGGTGAGCACGCGCCAGGCGACCGCGAATGCTGCCAGGGCAATCGCCACCGCCAGGACATTCCCGCGCGGCACCGAGACGACGCGGGCCCGCATCGGCTCGCTCGCCGCCGCGCGAATGAGTGCGACCGGCGCCGAACCGGGCGACGTCGCGGTGACCTCGCGCCAATCACTCCACGGCGGATGCGAGTCGCTGATCCAGTGATTCAATGAAACCAGCTCGACCTCGCGGGCAAGCGTAGCCGGGTCGTGCCACGCCCCCCAGCCGCTCTGACGCCAAACCTGCATCTCGGCGGCGTGCGCCGACCACCAGGCCTGACTCGTGAGCACGAGCTGCCGAGGAAGGCAAATCAGGGCCAAGCCATGCCGGGCGAGCAGTGCCAGGCCGCGATCTGCTCCGTTCGCGGTGGGCTCCAGCGTCACTTCACTTTGCGGGTTGATGTCGGCTCGGGCCAGCGCGACTCTGTCGATCAGCAGCTTTGCATCTGGCGGGAGCGCCGCAGCGGCCCCGACCAGCAGCGCACCCAAGGTGGTCGCAGCGTCTGCCGGGGAGGAGGCTGTGTCGGGGACCGACGTCCCGATCTGGCCGAGGAACGCTTCACCCGGGGCGCGTTGCGGCTGCCGAGCCGCGTCGCCCAGCGCCATGGGTAAATCGGCTCCGCCCCGCGGGGCAGCGGACGACCAAACCGCACCGAGCAGCCGGTCCAGGAACCCGGTTGCGGGGGCGCCCGGCACTAGCAGCGCCGGCGACGCATCGACCAATGCGTAGCCCGCGGGGAGCTCGACGACCCATTCTTGCTCGACGGGCGCATGCGGCAGCTGCGGGAATAGGCGCGGCGCTTCCAGCCAGCGCCCCTGCGCCACGGCGTTCACGGACTCGGTGAACTCGATGGTCACGGTGACGAAGCGCGGACGGTCGGGTAGCGGCACATGCAGGACTCGCTGTGCGAGGTCGACCGCGATGCGCTCGGCGTCGACCCAAACCCCGGCCAGCTGGATTTCGGGGGGCAACTGAAACCCGAGTTCGCGGACGCCATCGTTTTGCACGCGATAGCTGGCCGTATGGACGGCGCGTCCGGCAGGACTGTAGCGCGAGCGCAGCGTGCCCGTCCACACCACCGCGCGGGGCGGCAGCCCGTCGGCCTTGACCCGCGCGAGCTCGAGAGGCGGCGCGATCCCTGGCTCCGAATCGATGGCTGGATCGTAGCGATAGGCTCCCCGCGCGCCGATCGGCTCTTGCTCCTGCGGCGTTTCTTGCGGCTGCGCACGGAGCCGCGAGTTGAGCACGTCGACGTGGACATCGGGCGCGACCCAGAGCGAGATCAACGCCCGCTCCACCGCCGCCTCGGGGAGGGCGACAAGATTGACCGCCAACCGGTCCTCCCAGCCGCGACGCTGCGTGGCCGTGACGACGAAGGGGGTGTGCTGCGGACTCGGCAAGCGGACTTCCCACGTTTCGCCGCGGGAGGTCCAATCGCGCGCCGCGCATTCCTCGCTTGTCAGTCGCCGTGCGCTCAAGGTCTCGCCCCGTGCGAGGCCCCACCTCCATTCGCAAGGTTCCGGCTGTTCCTGCACGAACCGGACATAGAGTTGCTCGACCCGGTCTCCCTGGGGCTGGCAGCGAAACTCGTAGGCTTGCTCGACGCCCGCGGCGTCGGCCGTGACTCGAATCCGCGTTTCGGCGCTATAGCGCGGCGGCTGTTCGTACGGAGCGATGCGCAAAGCCCGGGCTGGATCGTCGTTTTTGAACAACAACCCCGGCGGAGGCGCGCCGAGTAACTCGGCCCAGGGGGACTCGAGTGTTTGCCGCTCGAGACGCGTGAGGTGCACATCGTCGATAATTCGCAGTCCCAGCCGCTCCTGCGCCGCGATGTTCACGATCTGCTCGGTTCGCACCGAACTCGGAAAAGCGAGTGGAGACAGCTCGGTGATATCCAGCAGGCTGTTCAACGGGGGCCTGAGGCTCTCGGCCCGGATGCGCAGCCGGAGTGGTTTACCGGCCACCAGCGCCTCGCCGAAGCGGATTCGCAAGGTCTGCACCTCGGCCGCGGAGGAGTCGATCGACCACTCGGCCAGCGGAGTGCTCGAGACCGACTCCACCGCAGTGATCGCCCAGGAGCGTGCTACGTTCGCTTCGAGCGCCAGCCAGGTTCCTTCGAGCACGGTGAGCTCGGCCTGCAGTTCGGCCGAGATACCCCCTGCCGCCAGTTCGACCGCCAGCGCGCTGGCAATGGCCA
>JAEUIK010000010.1 GCA_016793185.1 Planctomycetaceae bacterium
CTCGCCGTTCTGGACGACCTGGGCTCCCTCGGCGCCGAGCAAGGCCGCCACGATGTCGCGGAAGTTGCGCGTGCTCGGGCCGAAGCTCACCGCGGCTCCGTAGGCGGCCGGCTCGATCATGTTCTGGCCGCCGCGCGTCGAGAGACTGCCGCCAACGAAGGCGATCCGCGCCGTTCCCCACCAGGCTCCCAACTCGCCCACCGTATCGACCAGCAACACGCGGGTGGCGGGGTTCGGCCCGGTGGCCTCCAGCTCCGAACGGCGCTGGAACTCGAGATTGCGTCGCTTGAGCAGTTGCGCCACCTCGCCGAAGCGCTCGGGATGGCGCGGAACCAGCAACAGCCGCAGCTCGGGATACTCGGGCGCCAGGGCGAGATAGGAATCGAGCGCCAGCGATTCTTCGGGATCCTGGGTGCTGCCCGCCAGGAAGACGACGTCCGTCGCGCGGATGCCCGCCAGCTCCGCCAGGCGCTCGGTCTTGGGGTTCTTGCGGTCCGTCGCGGCGCCGTCGTACTTGAGCGAGCCGGTGACGTGCACCGCTTCGGGACGCGCCCCGAGCTGGCGGAAACGCGCGGCATACTCGGCGTTCTGCGCGGCGATCAGATCGATCCGCGCGAGCGTCGGCGCCAGCAGCCGTCGGACCCGCAGGTAACCGCGAAAGCTCTGCTCGCTGAGCCGGCCATTGACCACCGCCACGCGGGCTCCCGAGGCGCGCGCGTAGCGAATCAAATTCGGCCAGAGCTCCAACTCGGCCAGGATCAGCAACTCAGGGCGGAGCCGAGCCAGCGCCCGCCGCACGGCCCAACTGAAATCCAACGGACAGTAGAAGACGGTTCGCGGAGCGTACTTGGTCTTGGCCAAGGCGTAGCCCGCGGCGGTCGTGGTGGAGATGGCGCATTCGACCTCGAGCCCGCGCCGGTCGAACTCCTTGAGGAGGGTTGCCAGCAGATTGACCTCGCCGACGCTGACCGCGTGCAGCCAGACGACGGGGCGCCCGCCGGCGGGACGCGGGACGTTTCCCAGAAGCCGTGCGCCCCAGCCGTGGCGATACTTGCCGCGCGTGAGGGCCTGATAGGCGAACCAGGGCGAAAGCCCCACCAGCAGGGCCAGGTACACGACGTTGAGCAGATAGGCCATCGGGGATTCCTTTCCCGCGAGCGGACTTTTCGTGGGTGGCGGACCGCGGTGCGGCTCGCCGCTGCGCGGCCCTAACTCGCCCGGCCGACGCGCATGCAGCAATTCTTGAACTTCTTGCCGCTGCCGCAGGGGCACGGATCGTTGCGGCCGACGTGCTCCTGGCGGTTGCGGATGGGCTCGATCTTCTTGGTCTCCGAGGCGTCGATCGCCTGCGCCTGCTGCTCGGCAATCTCGCTGGTCGCGGGGGCTTCGTCGTGGCGGGCCTCGCTCTCGACCCACAGCGAGCTCACCCATTTCTCGTCGAGCTGTTCCATGCGAAACACCAGCTCGGTCACACGCTCGCCGACGCTCTGCCACATCTGGGCGTAGATCCGCATCCCCTCGCGCTTGTACTCGACCTTGGGATCGACCTGGGCATAGCCGCGCAGCCCGACGCTCGAGCGGAGGTGGTCCATCGCCAGCAAATGCTCTTTCCAGGCGGTGTCGAGCAGTTGCAGGACGAGCATCCGCTCCATGCGTCGCATCTCGGGGCGATAGCGGTTCTCGACGGCGGCCGTCAGGCGCCGTTCGAGCGATTCCTGATCGAGCAGTCCCAGGGGACGCGGTTCGATCGCGCAGCCGAACTTGCCCTGGATCTCCGCGGCCAGCGCGTCGAGATTGCCGTTGCCGCCGACCACATCCCCGACCGTGCGGGCGGCCGGCTGCCGGGCGAAGAGGGCCGCGACATACTCCTGCGCCGCCGCGACCGCCCGATTGGCCGCCTGCTGATTCTGGCGGCTGGCCGAGAGCAGCACTTCGCGAATCTCGTCGCGCTGCTTATTCTTGAGATCCTCGAGATCGAGGTCGACGTGGAAGCGCTCGCGGGCCCATTGCACCAGCTTCTCGCGATCGTAGCGCTCGTTCCCCTGGGCGTCGCGGGTCGTGTAGCGGAGCAGGCCGGCCAGCACCGGGAATTCGACTTCTTTCCCTTCGTAGGCCTGCGCCGAGCGTTCGTGCACGAGCGCCTTGAAGGCTTCGGAATCGAGCCCCCGGACGTCGTCGAGCTCGAGCTTGATGCCGAACTTGTACTGCACCCAACCGATGGCCGTCCGCATCCCGAAATCGGGATCGAGGAACCGCGTGCCCTCGCTGCAGTCGACCTCGTTGATCGACTTGCGCGCGGCGTCGATCAGCATCTCGCCCACGCCGTCGCGGCCGATCTTCTTCAGATCGCGGTCGCGGAGATTCAATCGCCAGCGGTTATTCGCCAGCTTAGCCAGGGCTTCCCAGTTCCACTCGCTGGTATCTTCCCCTTCGGGGAGGTTCTCCTCGATCGCGTCGAAGACCTGGCTTTCGGCCTTGCGCTCGGCGGCGTCGCGGGCGACGGTGACGGCCGACTCGAAGTCGATGCCGCGGAAATCCCGCGGATCGAGCTCGACCCCGAACAGCTCGCTGGCCCAACTGGCAAAGCTCTCGGCGCCGTAGTCCTTGGTGAGGAAGGTGTCGAGGTAGCGGTCGACCTGCTCGTCGATCATTTCGAAGACGAGCTTCTTGCCGCTGACGCCCTCGAGGATCTGCTGGCGGTACTTGTAGACGCGCTTCCGCTGCTCGTCCATCACCTCGTCGTATTCGAGCAGGTTCTTGCGAATCTCGAAGTTCCGCTCCTCGACCTTGCGCTGAGCCCCCTCGATGCGGCGGCTGACCATCCGGCTGACGATCGCTTCGCCTTCCTGCATGCCCAGGCGGGTGAGCACGTTCTTGACCCATTCGCCGGCGAAGATCCGCATCAGGTCGTCTTCGAGCGAGAGGTAGAACCGGCTGCTGCCCGGATCCCCCTGGCGACCGCAGCGGCCGCGGAGCTGAAGGTCGATGCGGCGGGCTTCGTGCCGTTCGGTGCCGAGGATGTGCAGGCCCCCCATCTTGGCGATTTCGCGCCCTTGGGCCTTCATGTTCTCGCGCTGCTCGATCTCGGTCACGAGCTTGTTCCACTCATCCTGGGGGACGTCGAGGCGGGTCTCGTGCTTATCCTGCAGCAGGGCCCAGGCCATCGTTTCGGGATTGCCGCCGAGGATGATGTCGGTGCCGCGGCCCGCCATGTTGGTGGCGATGGTCACGGCGCCCTGGCGGCCCGCCTGGGCCACGATCTCGGCCTCGCGCTTGTGATGCTTGGCGTTCAAGACTTCGTGCTTGATGCCGCGGCGCGCGAGCATCTCCGAAATCTTCTCGCTTTTCTCGATCGAGACCGTCCCCACCAGGATGGGGCGCCCCTTGCGGCTGACCTGCACGATTTTCGACCGCTCGACGGTCTGCTGGCGCTCGGCCGAGCTGCGGTCCGTCTCCTTGCTCTTGATCTCGATCGCGTCGTCGGTCTCCTTGAGGATCGTGCCGACGATTTCGGTGCCGTCCTTCAGTTCGAGCGTATCCCATTTATGCAGGCGCTCGATCTCTTCGACGATGGCGTTGTATTTTTCCCGCTCGGTGCGGTAGATGACGTCGGGGTGGTTGATCCGCTGCAGGCCGCGATTGGTGGGGATCGCGATGACGTCGAGCTTGTAGATCTTCCAGAACTCCGACGCCTCGGTCATGGCCGTGCCGGTCATGCCCGAGATCTTCTTGTAGAGCTTGAAGAAGTTCTGCAGGGTGATCGTGGCGAGGGTTTGATTCTCGGCCTTGATCGTGACCCCTTCTTTGGCTTCGACGGCCTGGTGCAGCCCGTCGCTCCAGTTGCGTCCTTCCATCTTGCGGCCGGTGAACTCGTCGACGATGACGATCTCGCCGTTCTCGACGACGTAGTTGACGTCGCGTTTGTACAGATGGTGGGCCTTGAGCGAATTGTCGATCAGGTGGGGCCACTCCATGTTGCCCGCCGTGTAGAAGCTCTCGACGCCGGCCAGCTTCTCGGCGGCCCGCACCCCTTCGTCGGTCAGGTGGGCCGAGTGCTCCTTCTCCTTGATCTCGAAATGGACGTCCCGCTTGAGCTGCCGGGCGATCTTGTCGGCCTTGGCGTACTTGGTGACGTCGTCGTGCGCCGGTCCGGCGATAATCAAGGGCGTCCGCGCTTCGTCGACCAGGATGTTGTCGACTTCGTCGATCACGGCGTAGTTGAGGGGACCCTGCGCCTGCTGCATGTGCGCGGGGAAGTTGCTATCGCCGCGGGCGGCCGGGCGCATGTTGTCGCGGAGATAGTCGAAGCCGAACTCGTTGTTCGTGCCGTAGGTGATGTCGCAGGCGTAGGCCCGCTGCCGCTCTTCGCTATCCATGCCGGCCTGAATGGCGCCGACGGTGAGCCCGAGCCCCATGTAGAGGGGGCCCATCCATTCCATATCGCGGCGGGCGAGGTAGTCGTTGACAGTGACGACGTGCACGCCCTTCCCCTCGAGGGCGTTAAGATAGGTAGGCAAGGTCGCGACGAGGGTCTTCCCTTCGCCGGTAACCATTTCGGCGATGGCGCCCGAGTGGAGGACCATGCCTCCCATGAGCTGGACGTCGTAATGGCGCATCGAGAGAAAGCGCCGTCCCCCTTCGCGGCAAACGGCGAAGGCTTCGACGAGGAGGTCGTCGAGGGTCTCGCCCGCCTTGAGGCGGCGGCGGAAGTCCTCGGTTTGCTGGCGGAGCTGCTCGTCGCTGAGGGTCTGCAGCCGGGGTTCGAGCGCGTTGATGGCGTCGATCCGCGGCTGTAACTTCCGAATGTATCGAGCGTTACTCGAACCGAAGAGCGAGGTGACCGTGCGTTCGATCGCGCGGCCAAAGCCGCCGAAGACCTCGCCGATGATTTCCCAAATGCGTTCGAATACTTCCATGGTGGGCGGGGAGAGGGGTTAGAGGGCTGTGAGGCCAAACGCTCAGCCGCAAAGGAAGGTCCCCGGCCGGAAAAAGAGGGTCCTGAGCGCGCAAAAT
>JAEUIK010000027.1 GCA_016793185.1 Planctomycetaceae bacterium
CCGCGTGCTGGAAGAGATCTTTGCCGTTGGCGGGGGGTGCTTGCGAGACGAAGTCGAACTCGTCCGGCTGGATCCACAGTACGAGCTCGTCTTCGGGGGCGGCGGGCGGATGCGCGCCACTCCGCACCGCGAGCGACTCAAACAGGAAGTCGCGTCGATCTGCCCGGCCGACGCTCAGGGAGTCGATCGTTTTCTCGACGAAACCGCCGCGAAGTTTGCCCGCTTCCGCCCAGTTCTCGAGAGTTCCTTCTCGGGTTGGCGCGATCTCCTGCGGCCGTCGCTCGTCCGACTGCTTCCCTGGTTGCGGCCGTGGAACTCGCTCGACCGCGAATTGCGGCGGTATTTCTCTGATCCGCGGGTGCGGTTAGCGTTCTCGTTCCAGTCAAAATACCTGGGAATGTCGCCGCTCAATTGCCCGAGCCTTTTCTCGATTCTTTCGTTTCTCGAATACGAGTACGGCGTTTTTCATCCGCTCGGGGGTTGCGGAGCCGTGACCGAGGCGATGGCCCGGTTGGCCCGCCGGCTGGGTGTCGAGATTGCCGTCGACGAGCCCGTCGAGCAACTGCTGTTCAGCGGCAGCCGGGCGGTGGGGCTGCGGACCCCGACGGGCGAGTACCGGGCCGACGCCGTGGTCGTGAATGCGGACTTTGCCAGAGCGATGGAGCGGCTGGTACCCAATCGGCTCCGCCCGCGCTGGACCGACGCCAAGCTGGCACGAAAGCGCTACAGTTGCTCGACGTTTATGCTGTATCTGGGCCTCGACGGCCGCGAGGACGAGCTGGCGCACCATACGATCTTTCTGGCGGAAGACTACGAGCGAAATCTGCGGGAGATCGAAGTCGATCACGTTCTCTCGGCAAATCCCTCGTTCTACGTGCAGAATCCCTGCGTGACTGACCCGAGCCTGGCTCCCCCCGGGGGGACGTCGCTGTACGTCCTGGTGCCAGTAACGCACCAGCATCCGCATGTCGATTGGTCGCGCCGCCAGCGGGAATATCGAGACTTGGTGATCCGACAGCTTGCCAAGATCGGCATTCGCGACGTCGAGAAACGCCTGCGCTTCGAACGGATGGTGACCCCGGCCGATTGGGACGTCGAGCATCAAATCTATCGCGGAGCCACCTTCAACCTGGCGCACAACCTCGGACAGCTCTTACACCTGCGGCCGCGGAACCGCTTCGAGGGCGTGCCGGGGTTGTACCTGGTCGGGGGCGGAACGCATCCCGGTAGCGGCTTGCCAGTGATTTTTGAGTCGGCCCGAATTACGTCGCGGTTGCTGCTCGAAGATCTGGACCTGCCGTACACGACGCTCGATGCGGTTGCACTGGCGCCCTCCCCCGATCGTGAAAGGGGAGGCGAGTTCCAGGAAGTGCTGGCCGCCGCAACCGCGCTGTCGACGTGTCTGCGGGCAAATTCGACGGTGGTACCTGAATCACTGTGAGCGGGCGGGATACGGTCCGCGGGAGCTTTGGCGATGGTCATTGAACGGCGTGCAGGTCCTGTGGGCGTGCTCGGCGGAGGGCTGGCGGGACTGGCTGCCGCTTGTACTCTGGCCGCCCGTGGCTACGAGGTCGTGCTGTTCGAGCGCAACGATTGGCTGGGTGGCAAGGCGGCCGTGTTGGAGCGCGATGGTTTTCGCTTCGACATGGGGCCGACGATCCTCACGCTGCCGACGGTGCTCGAGCGCATCTTTGCGGAAGCGGGGTGCGGGCTCGAAGGACGCCTGGAGCTGTTGCGGCTCGACCCCCAATGGCGGTCGTTCTTCGAGGGAGGCGGGGTGCTCGATCTCTTCGCACACCCCGAGCGGATGGGCGCCGAGCTGTCGGCGTTCTCTCCTGCGACTGGCCTGGGGGAAGCCTATCGGCGCTTTATCGAGTACTCGGCGCGGCTCAACCGAGTTTCGCGCGATTTCTTCTTCTGGAAGCCGATCGAGTCGCTGCGCGACATGTTCGATGCCCGCAGCTCGCTCTCGCTGTCGACGCTCCGGGACGTGCTGGCCCTCAAGCCGGGGCGCACTGTCAGCGACGTGATCCGCCGACAGATGCCCGAGCCGCGCGTGGCGCAGATGCTCGATCATTTTACGCAGTACGTCGGTTCGTCCCCCGAGCAGTCGCCCGCCGTACTCTGCGGGATCGCGCATATGCAGACCGATGAGGGGGTTTGGTATCCGCGCGGTGGAACGGCAGCCGTGCCGCAAGCGCTGGCAAACCTGGCGAGTGAGCTGGGGGTCGAGATTCGCCTGCAGACCGAGGTGCGAAGAATCCTCACGCAGAATGGTCGGGCCGTGGGAATCGAGACCGGCGATGGGGAGCGGATCGAACTGGCGGCGATCGTGGCCAACGTCGATACGGTCCGGACGCACGAAGACCTGCTCGAAGGCCCGCCAGCTCGGGCTTTTCTGCGTCGCCGCTCTTACGAGGCAGCCTGCTCGGGCGTGGTTCTCTACTTGGGACTCGCGCGTCGATACGAGCATCTCGCCCATCACAACTTCGTCTTCTCAGGCGATCCGCATGAGGAGTTCGCAGCGATCTATCGTCGGGGCGAGCCGGCCCTCGACCCGACCTGTTACGTCTGTGCCCCGTCGGCGAGTGATCCGTCGGTGGCGCCTCCGGGTGGCGAGGCTCTTTACGTTCTGGTCCACACCCCCTACCTGCGACCCCATCACGATTGGGAACAGATGTTCCCGGCTTACCGACGGCGGATTCTCGACAAGTTATCGCAGGCCGCGGGAATGGACGACCTCGAATCCCGGATCCTCGTCGAGGATAAGCTCACGCCCGCTGATATTCACCGCCGCTACGGCGTGCTGCGCGGGGCGATCTACGGACTGGCGAGCCATGGGCGTTGGCTGGGGGCTTTCAAGCCCGGCAACCGGAGTCGAGATCTCGCGGGACTCTATTTTGCCGGCGGCTCGGCACATCCCGGACCTGGCATGCCGATGGTGTTGATGTCGGGCTGGATCGCGGCCGATGCGCTCGATCGCGATCGCATCGCTGATCGTGCGGAGGCGCGCACGCCGTGCCTTGCCGGGCGAGGGAGCCCATGAACGCGCTGACGATCGAGAAGCCACCGGCTTCTACCTCGCAAGGCCACCCGCGAAGCATCGAGTTGCCGCGCGTCTCGCCGGCGATCTGGCGCGTCTTCAGTTCCTATGTCACCCGCTACTTGCGAAAACAGTTTCACGGGGTCCGCGTCCTGCGGACCGGAGCCTTTCCGCAGGTCGCGGGCGAGCCGCTGGCGATCTACCTCAACCATCCCTCGTGGTGGGACCCGCTGGTCTGTATCTGTCTGGCGCGAAACTACCTGAACGACCGCACCAGCTACGGACCTTTTGACAGCGAGGCGCTGGCTCGGTACCGGATTCTCGAGCGGATCGGTTGCTTCGGCGTCGAGCAGGGAAGCCTCCGCGGGACGATCCGCTTCTTGCAAATCGGCGGCGAGATTCTCCGCCGACCGTTGACGGCACTCTGGATCACCGCCCAGGGGGAATTCGTCGATCCCCGCAGCAGGCCGGTTGCGTTGCGGGCAGGATTGGGGCATCTCGCGGCCCGGGCCGAACGGGGCGCATTCGTGCCGCTGGCGATCGAATACGTATTCTGGACCGAGCGAAGCCCCGAGGTGCTGCTCAGTTTTGGCGAGCCGTTACGCGCCGGGAGTGAGGCGCTCCCGTGCGGCGACACCCGCGCCTGCAGCGAGGCCCTGGCCGCGCGACTCGAACGGACCCAGGACCAACTCGCTCAGGCGGCTCAGCGGCGGGACCCGGCCGAGTTCACGACCGTGCTCTCCGGACGAGTGGGCGTGAACTGGTTCTACGACACGTGGCGGCGCGGCTGGGCTACCCTGCGGGGACGCGCGTTTCAGCTTGAGCACGGGGCGTGCGAGAGATGAGCGGGCTGATACTGGCATTGGTTGCGCTGGGATTCGCCGCGCTCCCTTGTGGGCTGTTCTTTTTCAATTTGCGGCATTATCGGCAGCCGGCGGCGGCCGTCGACGCAGAGGCTCGCCCCCGTGTTTCGGTACTGATTCCCGCGAGAAACGAAGCGGCGTCGATTCGGTCATCCGTCGAATCGGCTCTGGCGAGCGAGGGGGTGGAAGTCGAAGTCGTCGTGCTCGACGACGATTCGACCGATGCCACCGCCGCGATCGTCGCAGGCCTCGCCGAAGAAGATCC
>JAEUIK010000031.1 GCA_016793185.1 Planctomycetaceae bacterium
ATCATCCCACGCAGCCCGAACTTCCCATCAAGGTCACGTTTGCCACCAGCCGATAGCGGCCCACGACCCGAGACGGCGGAGCCGCGGGTCTTCGCATGCTCGTTGTGCCGAGGTAGTTCACCAAACGGACGGAACCGTTGCTGAGGCCTGAATGACTGTTTCCCGCTCGCAGACGAATCGGAACTCCTCCTCTCCCTGGCAGCGAACTCTCCAGCGTGCCGGACTGGCGACGCTGGGCGCGCTGTTGCTGACGGCGATCGCGGTCGCCACCGGGGGCTGCGACGCGACGAAGCCCGCGCCGGCGCCCACCTCGCCTCCCGCCGAATCGTCGACGGCCGACCCGGAAACCCCAGCGGCGGTCGCCGCCGGGGCCGGCGAAGCGCCGGCGGAACGCGCGTCTGATCAGGCGAATCAGGTCGGCGGCGCTTACGCGGAGGCGGGAAGCGCACCGCAGTCGAAAAAGCCGTTCGATCCGGTGGCAGTGAACGGCCCGCTGTTCGTCGAATGGCCCGCGCCCGAGTTCGCGCTACTCATCACCGGACTCCAGCAAGGTTATCTCGAGCCGTGCGGATGTGCGGGCCTGGAGAACCAGAAGGGAGGGCTGGCCCGCCGGCATACCTTGCTCAAACAACTCGCCGAGCGGACGTGGCCTGTCGTGGCCCTGGACGCGGGGGGGTTGGTGCGGCGCATCGGGCGGCAGGAAGAGATCAAGTATCAAACGACGCTCGAAGCGCTCCGGACTCTGAACTACGAGGCGGTGGGAATGGGCGCCGCCGACCTCGCGCTGCCGGCCGAAAATCTGCTGGCGGCGACGGGCGACCTGCAAGACGACCAGGGGCAAAGCCGGTTCGTTTCCGCCAACGTCGGCCTGTTCGGCCTGGAAAACAGCACCGTGCCGAAGTTTCGCGTTGTGACCGTGGGCGGGGTGCGGATCGGCATCACGTCGGTGTTGGGCGACACCGCGGCCAAACAGGTTGGCAACCAGGAAATCGAGGTAGCACCCGCCGCCGAAGCCCTGGCCCGTGTGGTCGACGAGCTGCAGAAAGAGTCGGACGTGCGCGTGCTGCTGGTGCAGGCGACGCTGGATGAGGCCAAGGAGCTCGTCAAGCAGTTCCCCATCTTCGATGTCGCCGCGGTGGCCGCCGGCGAGGATGAGCCTCCCCGTACGTCCGTTGCCGTCGAGGGGGTGAAGACGCAGATCGTCACGCTCGGGCATAAAGGGATGTATGCGGCGGTGCTCGGCTACTATGGGTCGGCGGAGCCGCGCTGGCGATACCAGCGGGTGCCGCTCGATTCGCGCTTCGGCGACGCACCGGAGATGAAGCAGCTGATGGCGGCCTACCAGGAGAACCTGCAAGCGCTGGGGCTCGAAGGATTGGGCATTCGCCCGGTGGTGCATCCGCGCACCGGCAAGGGGGACCACGACCGCGGAAAATTCGCCGGTGCCGCCAGTTGTGCCGAATGCCATCCCACGGCTCATGGCATTTGGAGCCGCACGGCCCATGCCCACGCCACGGACTCGTTGGTGAACAAGAGCGTTCCGCCGCGGCAGTTCGATCCCGAGTGCTTGAGCTGTCACGTGACGGGCTGGAAGCCGCAGGAGTACATCCCGTACGAGTCGGGCTTCATGTCACTGGAAGCGACGCCGCACCTGGCCGGGAATAGCTGCGAGAATTGCCATGGCCCCGGCGCCGCGCACGTGGCAGCCGAGAAAGCGCGCGGCGCCGAGCTGAACCTCTCGCTTCGCAATCAACTCCGCGCCGAGCTGCAACTGACCCGCGCCACCGCCAAGCAGCTCTGCGAGCAGTGCCACGACGAAGACAACAGCCCTGAATTCGAAGCGAAGGGATTCGACCACTACTGGCAGAAGGTCGAGCACAAGGGGAAGAAGTAGGCCGTGCCGCCGGTCCCAGACTTCGCGCTCACGACGACGCCGCCAGCGCGGTCAGGGCTTCGTCCGGGATGCTGAAGTTGGCCGAGACCGATTGCACGTCGTCGTGATCGTCGAGCTTTTCGACCAGGTTGAGCACCTTGCGGGCGGTCTCCAGATCGAGTTCGACCGTCGAGCTGGGGATGCGCGTGATCTCCTGGGAATCGACCCGCAAGCTCGCCTGTTCGAGCGCCGCGGCGACCTGTTGAAACGAGCCGGGATCGCAGATCACCTCGAATCTGCCGTCGCTGGATTTGACGTCGTCGGCGCCGGCTTCGAGCGCCAACTCCATCAAGTCTTCTTCGGCCACGCCGGCGGCCGGCAGCACAAACAGGCCTTTGCGTTCGAACATCCAGCCGACGCAGCCGCTTTCGCCGAGCTTGCCGTCGTTGAGCTCGAAGACCTTGCGGAGTTCGCTGGCCGTGCGGTTGCGATTGTCGGTGAGGACTTCGCAGAGGATGGCGACGCCGCCGGCGCCGTAGCCCTCGTAGAGAATCTCGTCGAAGTTGATCCCCTCGCTTTCGCCGGCGCCGCGCTTGATGGCGCGTTGGATGTTGTCCTTGGGCATGCTCACCGCCTTGGCCGCGTCGACGGCGCAGCGGAGGCGCACATTCATATCGGGATCGGGCCCCCCCAGCTTGGCGGCCACGATGATCGCTTTGGAGAGCTTGCTCCAGAGCTTGCCCCGCTTGTTGTCCACCAGGGCTTTCTTACGACTGATGTTCGCCCAATGCGAATGGCCGGCCATAGATATCGACTTCTGGGTCCTGAATTGGGTGGAGGTAGCGCTGCGTTGAGGACCAAGCGGCGCGCCGCGGTCAGGGATTCGCGGCGGGCGCGTGGGCGATCTTGGCCCGGGTGGCCTCGGCCTTCCTGGTTTCCTGCTCGCGTTCAAAGGCGGCGACCGCTTTCTGCCAGGCGTCGAGCGCCGCCTCTGGCCGGCCCGCCTTCTGCAGCGCGTCTCCGAGGTGATCGAGAATCACGCCGTCGGGATCTTCGATCAGTTCGAGCGCTTTGTTGAGTTCGGCGATTGCCTCGTCGTACTTGCCCAACTGGAACCAGGCCCAGCCGAGACTATCGCGATAGGCGCCGTTTTCGGGGGCTTGGGCGACCGCGAACTGGATCATCCGCAGCGACCGCTCCAGATGCTTCCCCTGATCGACCCAGATGTAGCCCAGGTCGTTGGCAGCCGAGACGTCGTCGGGAGCCTCGTCGAGAATCTGCTCGAGCCACTCCTCGGCCTGCGGCAGGTTCTCCTCGATCGCAGCCAGGTTCGAGAGCATCAGCCGGGCTTCCCGTGCCGCCTCGCGCGCCAGCTTATTGTCGGTTTGTTTTTCGAACCGCGCTAACTGGGCCGCATACGCCTCCCGGGCGGCTTCGTAACGCTTGGCATGAAACAGCACCCACGGCACGCGGCCGAGGATGGCATAGTACGCCTCCGCGAGCGGTTCGCGATGCGCCTCGGCCAGCTCGGCGGCCGTGCGGGCCGCCTCGAGCGCGGCGTCGCTCTGGCCGTCGAGTTCCAAGGCTCCGGAAAGGTGATACAAGCGCTGCGCCTGGGCCGCGGCGGTTTCGCCGGCGGGTACGCGGCGAAAAATGGCGGCCGCCTCTCCGGGGCGCTCCTGCAACAAGAGTCCCAGCCCCCAGCGGCGCAGCAAATCGCGCTCGTCATCCGGCGCCAGTTTCAGAGCCGACTCGAACAACTTGCCCGCCGGCTCGAAACGTTTGGCTGACAGGGCGTAGCTACCCAGACCGGCCCGCTCGGCCGCCGAAAAACTCGCCGGCTCCTCCGCCAACCGCGCCACCGCGGCGGCCAGGATTTCGTCGGTCAGGGCCTCGTCCGCCAGCAGCGCCTGGCCCTCCTCCCCGAGGAGCTCGATCTGGCGCAGCTGCGCCAGGCTGGCAGCCAGAATCTTGAGCAAGGCGCCAACGTCGCGCTGGCGGCGATACAGATCGAGCTGCGCCTGGTAGACATCCAGCGACGGTTTTTCTTTCGCGAGCTGCGCATAGAGGGGCTCGGCCCGTTCGAGTTGCCCCGCCGCGCGATACTGTTCGGCCAGGAAAAAGCGGAGCAGCGGGTTGCCCGGGTCCGCGGCCGCGAGGGTCGCGAGGCGTTCGAGCAGCGTCTCTTGTTGCTTGAGCTGGGTCAGCACGCGCTCGAGCAACTGGTACGGTTCGAGGCCGTGGGTCGTGCGGTGCGCCTGGAAGTACTTGTCGAGCGCCGCCAGCGCCTGTTCAGGTTGCTCGCGCGCCGCGGCAACTTGCGCCGTGAACCAGCCCTGGAGCGCCGCGTCGGGTTTGACCGCCAGGGACCGGTCGAAGGCCGCTTGGGCCTGATCCACCCGCTTGGCCGCCAGGAACGCGCGGCCAAACAGCTCGAAAGCGGCCGCTTCGTCTCCCCGCTC